>NZ_LZZL01000023.1:0-80438 GCF_002006495.1 Clostridium sp. BL-8 | reverse complement strand
AAGAATAAGTCATAGTATCATCTAACCATAGCTTGTAAAAATCATTTCCTATATCGTAATGAAATTCAATGTTCTTCTTACTGTTTTTAATGTTATTTGTAGCTAACTTTAGTAAGCTTGAATATTTATCACTATTTCTTAAAAAGCTTTCTTTATTATTGTATAAGGACTCTATAACCTTTTGAACACTTCCTTCAATGTCTATTTTCTTGGTCATATAAGCTTCACCAAAAGTTAAGGAAGGGTCCTTAATAATATCTGCTTTAGGAATAGGCTCATTGAATATTATTTTAAATTGAGCTTCCCCTTTACCATAAACTTCTGAACTTCCATCCCACAGTTTCAGTTCAAAAGTATCTGAAAATAGGTTCTTGAACATCGTCTTATAAAATACCTTGTCAATTATCATGACATTCATCTCCTTTTTTATAGTTAAATATTATTATCAACTCTATATAAATTTTACTAATAATCTGATGTTAAAAATTAGAATATATTAAATAAAATTTAGCTAGATTTGTTAATATCACTTTAGTCATTATCCTAATTTCTCAATGCATTATGCAAAATGTGCAAATATACTAATCTATTTTAAGTTTTCAATTAGTTCACCTTTTTTGATAAATACCTAAGTAATTCATCATAATTGCTTTCAATTAATGGCTCTTTGCTTTTTGAATGCTCTATTTTATCCCTATGTATCTCAATGTTATTCTTGAAATTTTCTAAAGTCTCAAGAATAATATTTTTAAAAAGTGGAATAATCTCAATTATCTTTTTTATTTCATAAACATATTCATCATCACTAGTAGTAAAACATTTAAATAATCCCGAAGTTAATCTTCCATCAGAAAATATGTACATATATCTATTACTCATTTCATCAAATGAATCAATTTCGATTTTATGTTTATATAATCTAAAAATACTATTATCTTTCTTCACAAATATAGGAAATATGCTTGAAAAAAGTTCTTCTATTTTGCTTCCTTCATAAATTAAACCTGAAAAATCATTTTCATTAAGTTTCTCTACAATTTCATTTGTAAATATACTTCTTTTTATTTCTTTTGCTAACCTTAATTTTAATTTCTGCTCCTTTTCTTCAATTAATAAATTGTCAATAGAGTAAAATAATTTATCAACTGCCACTATACCTTTTTTTGAATTATTTTCATTATCATTCATTTTGAACACATCTTTCTATATTAATTTTGCAACTATTAAATCTACAATTTTTAAAATATTTATTAACATATTCACTTATCTTATATAACAAAATATCATTTTCGTTCTGAATATAGTAAACATTCAAAGCTATTTCACTTTCTAAATATACATTAAACCTTGAATTTTAGTATTATTTCATTAAGTTTTTCTGTAAGTTCTGCTTGACCTTTAGCTGTCAAATCTATTTGTTCTATAGCATCAGTAGTTTGTTCTATGCTTCCCCTTATTGTTTCCATTCGTTCAATTGACTTTTGATCTATATCTGTCATATTCTGCATAGCTTCGTTTATTTGACTTATTGAAGCAGTTATTTCTTCTGACATAGATGAAATTTCCTCAGACATTTTGCTTATAAAGTCAGAATCATTATAATAATTATTTCCTGTTTCTTCATAAGATCTAAGCTGTGCATTTACATCTTTATCTATAAATTCAAGTAAATCCTTGCCATTATCTATGCTGCTTTTAAATGCTTCATGAACTTTTACGATAGTATCTTGAATTGATGTTACTGCCTCTGCTGACTGCTCTGAAAGTTTTCTAACCTCTTCTGCTACAACTGCAAAGCCTTTTCCTTGTTCTCCTGCTCTTGCCGCTTCTATTGCTGCATTTAATGCAAGTAAATTTGTATTATCTGCAATATTTGCTATAGTATCTGCCATGATCTTAATATTGCTCACTACATTACCAGCTTCAATAGCTTTTAGCATTTTTTCCTGCTTTTGAATATATAATTCTTCTGTTGCTTTAATAGCCTTTTGACTGCTATCTTTAATTTTTATAGCTTTTTCCTTTAATTCATTTGAATTATTACTTCCTTCAATAGCCTTACTCGCAAGTTCATTAATTTCTGAATCTACCTCTTCGATAGATGCACTTATTTCTTCCGAAGTTGCTCCAACGCCTTCCATTTCATCTGTAATATTTCTTATTACTCCGTTTATATCTTCAACTTGTGCTGTTATTTCTTCAACTGCTGCAAATAATTCCTGGCTTGAGGCATTTATATTATGGGAATTATCAATTATTATTTTAATCAACTGGTTTACATTTTTTTGAGCTGTATTTAACGCAGCTGCTACTTGTCCAAATTCATCTCTTCTCTTGAAATTGATTGAAGATGAGAAATCATAATTAGATAGCTTTTCAGCAAAAACTTTTACTTTACTTAATGGCTTTGTTATATCTCTTGAAATTAATATTCCAAGTCCAACAGCTAATGCTATCCCTACAATATTTAATACAATCATAATCTTATTTGATTTCGCATATGTCAATCTATTTGACTCATCTGCTAATTCTGCCTCATGCGAATTTGTTTTTACTACTTTATCAAGACTATCAAACATCTTTTCAGTTGCTGATTCCATTGCCAAATATTGTTTTTTAGCTTCATTTGGATTATTTGAATCGACTGCATCAACTATGCCTTTTCTTGCACCTCTATATGAAGCTAAATCAGATTTAAAATCTTCCCATCCATCTTCTTTTGAGTTTTTAAATAATTTATCAAAATCCGCTATATATGCGTCATCTTCATCCACAGAATCGTTAATATTTTTTTCTACTGCTTCTATTTCTACTTTATCATCTGAATTAATAATAGTTAAAAGATCTCCTTTTATTTCTTTAAGGTTTCCTTTTAATGATAGAATCAACTTAACGCTATTAAGATTTGATGCATACATTTCTTCTGCATTTTCTTCTATTTTTTTTGATGTTATTGTTCCAACTCCACCTACCAAGGCAATCAATATAACTACAATCAGAAATGATAATATCAATTTAGATTTTACTCGCATATTTCTTAGTAACTTCATTTTTATTCCCCCCAACTATTAAATATCTGTTTATGACTGAGTTATTTATAATTTTTTAACCTTTGCTTTATTAAAAAGAACTGTATCTCTGATATAAGTAAATTTAAAAATATTCTATTGGAATATTCATTAATTGCTTTGGGAATTTCAAAAAATTTCCTTTTTGCAGACTTTTTATTGGTATGTTGGTCTACTGGTCTGACCAATATTGATAATATAACATATATTTTTTAATAATTCAACTAATCTTATTCCAATAATATGGCTTTTTTCATTATAATCCCACAAGATTTCTTACTTTCTATGCTTTTTTCGGTTATGCAAATAAATAAGTAATTAGTAAATATTAAACCTTTGGAAATCAGCTACTACTTACCTATAACCCTAGATTAACTATATGCAATACTTATTTAATACTCTATTATCTATTAATTTATTATTAAACTAAATCCAATAGTAATCTAATTAATACTGGTGCAAATGCATATCCTAAAATCAATAAAGCGTCTACCCCATCAATGCCATAGAACATACCTCCAATACCTTCAAGCTCATCTTTTTTCTCTTTCTCATCTTTCATAACGTGCTTCCTCCTTGAAATAATAATGATTAAGAGAAATGGGATTATATCTTGCGCTTTAGCCTTAATAATTTCTGGAGCATTGGGACAAACTGCTAATGCTACCACAACCAATGGCTGGAATCAATCAAACGGAGGTTGGCATTATTATCAAAATAACACTTTAAAAACTGGTTGGATTCAAGATAGTGGTAAGTGGTATTACCTTAATCCTTCCACCGGAACAATGCAAACAGGTTGGTTTCAAGATTCTGGAGCTTGGTATTACTTAAATTCTGATGGCTCTATGGCACATGATACAACTATTTGGGGGTACTATTTAGGTAGTAATGGAGCTTGGGTCTCTACAACATCAAGTTCAACTTATGCAAAAGGTAAGACTGCATCTGAAATAAGAGAAATTCTAAAAAGAGATTATAAGTTTGTAGACTATAATGCAGGATTATTATTAAGTCCTTATGGTAAAGATTATCAAAATGTAATTGGTGGTTATGTAAATTATCAAATTGCTATTTCAGAAATTGATGACAACGCAATAAAAATTAATATCCTTAAAACTGACTCTGAAACAACAAATGATTTTAAGGCTATTTTAAATATTATTTTCCCTGATAAGGCGGATGAAGTATATTCTATAGTACAAAATTTTATGAGTTCAGGAGTTCAACAAAATTCTTATTCTTTTGATGGAAAAACATTATCATTATACAATGGCGGTAACTCACAAATATTCATATCAATAAAATAATTTAAAAAAGATAGAGTACTTTTCATTCCTCTATCTTTTTCTTCTCTTTTTTACTCAAACGTCTATATTTTCAACTAGCACGTTTGTAACTAATAAAATTATACCTTCCCAACTATATTATTACAACGGTTATTTTAAATCTTATCATCTTTGAATTGGATTTGTTTAAATACACGCTATGCCTATCCCCTTGCATATGAACTAAAGTAACTTTTAGATATCTTACTCAATGATATATGCACTAACAATTTCACCATAAAATGCAGTATGATAATCCCTATTTTCCATTGGAAATGAACCATCAACATTCTGCGGATGGAATTTATCCTTATTTTCCTGCGTCATTTCTTTTTCATCCTGCTTTTGTTTGTATATAACCCTACATTCAAGCGTTAAAGGAAATTCCTTAATAGCAGGCGCTGAAACTATATTAGATTTTTCCAAAGTCAAACCAAGTTCTTTGACTTTATCTATATCTCGACCAGATTTTGAACCACAGACTCCCAATATTCTTTTATCATACTCACCGTATGGAATATTGATTGTAAATTCTCTGCTTTTCTCAATTTGCTCGTGTGTAAAACGATGTTCTCTAACGAAAACTGTAAAGATTGGTTTTGCCCATTCAATTCCGAGCATTCCCCAGCCAATTGTCATAGAATTTACTTTAGCATCTACTTTTGTAGTCAATAAGACACCTTTTTTGAGTGCTTTCATAATATCTCCTGCATAATCAAATAACTCGATTTCTTTTTTCATCCTAAATTATCCTCCTTGAATTTTGATTGTCTCCATGATATTCTAATATTAACCAAATAACAAGTATGCACTTTTTAGTGAGATACTACCTAAAAGGAGAGTATTGTATGAATGACTGTACGGAAGTTAATGTAACACCTTTCGCATATTCCATGTCACTTATAGGCGGCAAATGGAAAATGCATATCCTTTTCTGGCTTTGGAAAAAGGAAGTTCTCCGCTATGGTGAATTAAAAAAGTCATTAGGTCAAATCACACACAAAATGCTCAGTACACAATTAAAAGAGTTGCAGCGTGATAATTTAATCGTTAGAATTGAATATCCTCAAGTACCACCTAAAGTAGAATACAGCTTATCTGAAAAAGGTAAAACCTTAATGCCAATACTGGATTCATTATGTCATTGGGGGAGTGCACATATACCCAAAAATAACAATCTTTAATTTATGTGTAAATTAGCAGATAATTCAAATTAGCTTTGAACCACCTGTTCATAGATTTAGCGATGTATTTTTTCTTAACATATACCTCATCCTCATAAAATAATAGAGCACTGTTCTCATATTTCTTAAATTCGTATTTATACTTACATCTTTCTGTTTTCTTTCTTGCCTGCAAAACATTATAAACTCTTCTATTGTACTCAAGGTTATATCTTTTTGGTCTATCAGATCTATGAAACTTATACCATAAATACCCTATTATATTCCTATAATGCTCTATCGTTGCTGGTCTTAAATTTTTAATTTTACAGTGACTTAAAAATTCTTCATACCCTTCTTCAAATCGCTTGTCTTTCGCATTAACTTTTATCATTTTCTTTCTCAATTTACACGCCTCCATATCCGAATCGCGTTCCTCGAAAATGCTATTTTTACGAAAAAGCAAGGAACACGCTCTCTTAAATTTCTTTAAAAAAGCGTGTTCCTTAATCCTATCGTTTCTATAAGTGTTAAACTCCCAAAAATAATTTAAACAGGAGCTTAACGATACATGGCGGAGAGAAGGGGATTTGAACCCCTGATAGAGTTGCCCCTATACACGCTTTCCAGGCGTGCTCCTTCGACCACTCGGACATCTCTCCATAAGTAGGGCACTAAAATCTATGATTTTAAGTGAATCACTTACTCAGCAAACGTATATGAGTCGAGTTTCCTTTATCAATCATTTTGTGCTTTATTATGATATCATATATACTTTTTTTATTCAACTGAATATTTCGGTAATAAAATTTCAGTAAATATTTTTGTAGTACAGTCTCAGTTATAAATTCGCTTAAATAATGTCTTTAATATCTTTTACTTTAGCATGACTTATTTAGCAGCTTCCTTCAATTAGTGTTGTTATAGTTGCATCTGGGTAATTTACCTTCTTTAATCTTACTATAAATCCTGATTGGTTTTCTTCAACTTCAACAAAGGTCATTATTTTCCCATTACCCATGTCAGGAACTGAAGGACATAGGAAACCTGAGTTAACATAAATTGCTTTATCAAAGCCTAAAAAGCTGTGTTCTTTTAATACAGGTGCATGAGTATGCCCCATTACCACAACTTTATTTTTAATTTTGTTATAGCTCTCATTACATAAAACTTTTCCGTAATCATCTAAAGAATTATTTATATTAACCAGCAAAAGTTCAATAACATCATCTATATTTTTTATAACGCGTGGAAATAAATTTTCAATTTCAGCTGCACTTATTGCTGTCCCATCTGGCATCGTAAAAATCAACTCTTTTGGATTCTTATAGCCAACTAGATTTGAAAGATTTATCATTAAAATATGGGCAAAGCTCCCATAATCATCTTTAATTGTTGAAATAATTGTTTTTATAATACTTTCTTTATCTGGATAACCTTGATTTAACAGCTCAGCTGAATTCTGTTTATTATCTTTTTGAAGTTCCTGTCCACACCAAAGTGCTGCAACTCTTGAAATAAAATAGCCTATAGGCAATGGCTTATATATATTACTGTTATTATTATCAGGTTGACAAAGTAAATCGTAATAATGACCATGTTCAGCATAAATGCCATTATTTCCATAGATCCTATCTAAACATACTATCTGGTTATTTGCGCTGCTTTGAAGTTTTATATAGTTGTTTAATTCATCAAAATCTATAGTCATATCATGATTTCCACGAACATAACATAGATTTCCTTGTATACTGTCCATACAGGTTATGAAATCCCCATCAGCTTGCTTAGTAAATATCCCAGGATTACTATTTATAATTTCACTTAGTGAAGCTGAAATTTGTGGTTCAGGTGTATACATCCATAGTTCTAGCCAATCTCCAAGAATAATGACATCTTGTATTTCATTAGAATTTGTTTGTATATATTGCAGGATTGCTTTAAGATAGGTCTCATGAGCAGAGCTTTGATACCAATTTTCCGGTGTGTTTGTCCCAATATGAACATCACTAATAAAAATATACTTCATTATTTCCCCTCCTGTAGTTAAAACAAAATTATAAATTAAATATCTTCATCTTCTAATGTATATAAATTGCGTCAAAGAGGTTCGCACTACATATTTTATATTCATATTTATGTACATACTCGTGATGTAATTTCATTATCACAACTTAATATATGTTGCAATTAGTTTCCTGCATTTTATATTAAGGCATTTGCTTAGCTTACAAATATCCTAAATGTAACTTCATTATTGTAAAATATATAGATCAAATTTTATTTTCCTCACTTCCAGCAATTAACAAAATCTTACTATAGATATTATCAAAGCATCGTAATAGATAAAAGTTTTAATTTGTTAAAATTAATTCAAATATATGTAAAAATTATAATTCGCATAAATTTTTTTATTCATATAATAGCATTGAGGTGAATTAAAATGACAAATAATTTCAAAATATATAATAAATTTTGTCATGCTTTAGACTTAAACTTCTCTAAGCAGATCATGGAGAGATTAGGGCAATTTGGAGATGATGCAGCTACTGGAAATAGAGCGGCAGGATCAAAAGCCTGCTATGATGCTGCAAATTATTTATATGATAAATTTAAAGAAGCCGGTCTTAGAAACGTATCATTGGACAAGTTCCAGGTTAATGGATGGACCTATAAAGGTGCAAATCTGGTGTATAAAGATACTGACGGATCGCTTAAAAAAATTATTTTGGGTGGATATGCTTCAAATATTCAAGCTGTAAATGAAGAGGTTACTATAGTTGATGGCGGAAAAGGTACTGTCAGTGAATTAAAGGCTTTAGGTGATATAAGAAATAAACTGGTCTTGGTGTCGGTAATTAATCCTTTTAAGGATTACTGGATCAATCTGCCTTCCTATGAGGCTCATCTTAAGGGGGCAAAGGGTGTATTAATCTCTTTAACCTGTGGCGTAGACCATGATAATATTTTATTTTCCTGGGACCTTCAAGCTCCCGCTTACTGTTCTACTTTATCCATAAGTATTAAAGATGTAAAAAAATTAAAAGCCTTAATTAACTCAAATCCTGCTAAAGAAATTAAAGCTATCTTCAATGCAGATTCAGTAGTTGAACCTTATGCAGATTCTTATAATGTTGTTGGTGAAATTAAAGGAAGAACTTCAGAGGTAATATATCTAACCTCTCATTATGATGGTTATTATCATTCCTTTTTTGATGATGCAAATGGAGTTTCATCAATGCTTGGCATAAGTAAAGCTATAATAGACAGCGGATATACTCCTGTAAAAACCATAAGAGTAATAGCTCATGGAGCTGAGGAATGGGGACAGGGCTCTAAAGATTATGACTGGCTATGTGGCTCTTATTATGAAATAGAAAAAATTCATCCTGAATGGAAAGAAAAAGCTTTTGCTTTAATTAATTTGGACGGAAATTTTCCAATAGCTAAAGAGAGAAACTTTAGAATTTACAGTTCCTATGAATTATATGATTATACTAAAAAATTTATAAAATCTTCTATTATTAGAGGCTTCTATAATTATGAAGTTGTTTGCCCTGGCCTTATTCTTGCAGATGATTTTTGTTATTATAAGAATGGGGTTCCAACGCTTATGCCAGGAGAAAACTTTGATAACTCTATATATTTCAAAAATTATTATCATAGTACTATGGATAGCCAAAAAGCTGGCTTTGACGCAGGAACTTATGCATTAATTCATAAACTATATGGTAAAATTCTTTTGGATTTCGATTCTCTGCCAATAAGGCCTTTAGATTTTAGTACACGCTTTAAGATCATGAAGAAAGAGCTTATACCTAACATTATCGACAAGGACTTAGAATACGCTATAGAAGAGGCATGTAATACTTCTAAAGAATTATCTCTAGCTATTCAAAGTATAAATTCCTCTTACGCTGATCTACTCAAAAATGGCGACCATATATCCTGTAAGTCCATAAGTAAAGAATCGATTCATATTAATTTTATGCTATTTATACTATTGAAAAAAATCCAAGATACCCTTTTAGCTTTTACGTGGAAACAGGATATTCATGCAATGACCTTCCCTCACTCTGTTGCTATGCAGAATATATCCTTACTAAATAATGCCATATCAAGTTTAATAACACGAAATCTTCCTTTAATAGAGGTTGTTGAAAAATATATTAAACCTATTGATAACAATAGCTATGTCTTTGAATTCAGCAAAGAAAATTATGATTTCTTTTCATATAGAATTCCTTTTGGTAACGACAATACCTTTGCAAGCAATATGATTAAAAAGCCTAATGAAGATTTATATGAACTGGCACATTCTCTTAGAGCAAAGTCAAAAGAACCACATCCAGACTTAAGTGATGAAATTAATATTCTAAAAAATTCTTTAAAAAGGCAGCACAAATATTTAAATGAGATTTCTGCTAAAGAAATTGAAGATATCAAAGTTATAGTAAAATTAATGAATAAGATTATAAATGCAATAAGTTAATGATATAGATATTTAGATAAGTTATGTTTAGGAAATTCATTTCTCTTAAGCATAACTTATTTTAAAATTTCATTATTAAAAGATATCATACATGTTTATTAATAAAATTTATAATACAATCTATTTAATATTTATCAGCTCAACTTTCACATTAGTAATCATTCTTTTAAGAAAATATTGCTAGAAAACAAGTTTCTAGCAATACTTAGATGTTAATTTTTATTAAGTTGAAATTTATGTAATCTCTAATTTCTATGTTTTGTTTTTTGTTTATGCTCTAGCCTCAAAATAGTGATCTCCACCATTTGTTTTAGTGGCACTTGATATAGCATCTGGTTTTTGTGCGCTTGCAGTCTTTGTTGCACCAGCCACTGTATCAACAGCTTGCAATTTTTTCATACTAACAGTATTATTTGCATATGCTGAACTAAAAATTCCTGATATATTCACTTATAATCACCTTCCTTCTTGATTTGATTTTAAAAGTAGTTGAAAAAAAATATATAAATTCTTTCTTTCATATTGTATAACTTAAACCTTAAAACTGGCTGAGAAAAAGACAGATTTGGTAAAAAATAAGAACTTATACTTAGCCATACCATTGATTACAATTATTAAGCGATATTTATTCTTTAGATATTCTGTTTGATATGATAAACTTAAAGAAATCTAAATAGAAATTTTGCTTTATTTTATCTAATAAACTAAATGACTAAACTTCATTCTCTAGGAAAGGATGGCGACATGATAAAAAAAATACTAATAAATACCTTAACCTTAATCCGAATACCACTGACTATATTGTTTATAATACTTTTTATTAATAATAATATAACTTTAGAATTGCTAGTCTTATTTCTCATTTTATTAACTGACTTTATTGACGGAAAACTTTCTAGGAAACTTAATGCATCATCTAAGTTCGGAGGCATTTTAGATGTATATTGCGACTTATTTTTTGTATTGTGTACAAGCATATTATTTAATGTTTATAATCTCGTAAACATCGCATATACCATTATATTAGTTTTTAAATTCATAGAATTTAATATAACTTCCTATTATGCCGGTGCTTCCAAAAATAATATCCCCTTTGTATTTGATAAGATAGGTAAAAGTGTAACAGCCCTTTACCAGACTGTTCCTTTTTTTATTATATTTCCTCCATTATCAAAGTACTCCTGCTTATATATTGTCTGCTTAATGACCGGTACAATAATATCAAGCATATTAAGAATTTTTAGTTTAGTCACATTAAAAAAAGTAATAGACTAGAGAGATTTATCTATAATTGACTATACAATAAAAGGAGAGCTGAAGCTTTGAGGGATACCCCCTCAAATTTTCAGCTCTCCTTCCTTAATGGCTTTAAGCTTTTTCTAGCCAAACCATCCTTCTACAGCTATTTACCCTGTAAACTAAACTTATAAGTTATATAAAGTTTAATGATAAGTTGCTATTATACTTAAATAAACATATAAATATTTATAATCTAAATTAGCAGTATAATAATAAAGTTTATATAAAACTATTTTCTATAATTTAGAACATAAACAAAAGTAGTTTTATTTATACATATAATCTCTAGTCCATTGTAAATCATTATTTACACCTTTGCTGAATAAGAATTGATGAATATTTATATTTCCAGTATGGAATGATGCTGCGCAGGCATTTAAATATAATCTCCACATTCTTATAAAGGTTTCATCCTTAGTTTTTCTTACTTCTGGCAATGCATTTTCAAAATTCTGTGACCAGTGATCTAAAGTTTTTTCATAATGAAGTCTTAAATTTTCTACATCAATTACATTGAATTTCTTATCAGACATACAATTAATTAATTCAGAAACTGCTGGAACATATCCTCCTGGGAAAATGTATTTATCTATCCAGGTATTATTTCCGCCAGCCTCTATAGCTGTTATACAGTGAAGTAATGACAAGCCTTTATCCTTTAACAGTTTATCTATAGCTGTAAAATACTCATCAAGATGATCCTGCCCTACATGCTCAAGCATACCAACGCTAACTATTTTATCAAACTCTCTATTTTTTAATTCTCTGTAGTCAGCAAGTTGAACTTCAACTAAATCCTCTAATCCTTCGTTCTTTATTCTTTCGTTAACTTTAGCTAACTGCTCTGAACTTAAAGTTATTCCCATAGCCTTTACTTTATATGTCTTTGCTGCTGTGATAATAAGTTCACCCCAGCCACAGCCTATATCAAGTAAAGTCTCTCCCTCTTTTAAATCCAGTTTCTTAAGAATGTGCTCAACCTTATTCTTCTGAGCCTGATTTAAAGAATCCTCTTTAGACTTAAAGTATCCACAAGAGTATGTCATGCTATCATCCAGCCATAACTTATAAAAATCATTTCCTATATCATAATGGAACTCAATATTTTTCTTACTGTTCTTAATATTATTTGTAGCCATTTTTAATAGCTCTGCATATTTGCTGCTATTGCTTAAAAAGCTTTCTTTATTATTATATAAAGACTCTATAACCTTTTTTACGCTTCCTTCGATCTCTATCTTATTAGTCATATAAGCTTCTCCAAAGGTTATTGAAGGGTCCTTAATAATATCTGCTTTAGGAATAGGCTCATTAAAAATTAATTTAAACTGAGGTTCCCCTTCCCCGTAGACTTCTGAGCTTCCATCCCAAAGCTTTAACTCAAAAGTATCTGCGAATAAATTTTTGAACAATGTTTTATAAAATATTTTATCAATAATCATTACGGTCATCTCCCTATTTAAATTTAATTTATCAAATATAAAAATCAGATAAAAAATGTATAAACAAGGCACATGCAAGAAAATAATAAATCAAGGACAAGACATATATTGAGGGTCAAACAAGAGCAAAATCCTGCTCTTTGCTTAGTTAGAATTTGGCGACTCAGTATATTAAACAAACATACTGATCTATTATTTTTTGATTGTGTCTAAATTTGAATTAATACTTAAACAACTTTTTCTAATTTTAAATCTGCATCCATAAGTTTTGACTAATTCTTAATTCCTTAAACAACATCATTTAATTCTAAATGTTTCTTTATAGCAGCAGCTGCTGCATCAGTATCATGAGCCTTTAAAGCTCTCCATATTTCTTCATGGTTGGTTGTAACCATTTCTTTATTAAAGCTATGAACATTTGAGTTTTCAATGTACTTTTCAATTAAGGAAGACATAGAAAACATAACTGTTGAAATCAAATGATTTCCAGAAGCCTGTGCTATTTTATAGTGGAATCTTTTATCTAGTGATGCAGAAGCTTCTGCATCTGAAGCATTATTCAATTCCTCCATTATCTCCTTTAATTCCACAAGCTGTTCATCCGTTATATTTTTTGCTGCAAGCGCTGCTGTTTCCGGCTCAATTATCTTTCTAAGCTGGAGGACATCATCGCCCTTACTTCCAAGTAATAAAAAAACAATGGACAAAGGTTCAAGTAAACTATTTTCAAAATTCTCATTAATAAAATTTCCTTCTCCATGCCTAGATTCAATAAGACCAAGCATTTGGAGAGATTTTAAAGCTTCCCTGATAGATGCTCTACTGACTTCGAGCTTATCACATAATTCTCTTTCTGAAGGCAATTTATCTCCACTTTTTAATTCACCTTTTTTAACAATATCTTTTATTTGTTCAATTACCATTTCGTATATTTTTGTGCTTTTTACAGGACTTAACATCTGTACCTTCCTCTCAAAAGTTGATCTATTGTACTTTTAATAAATATCCAAGCAGCTTATTGTAATTCTTTTCTGCTAATAGTTCTCTATTTTTAGAATTCTCCATTTTGTCATTAAGTACATTGATGTTTTTTCTAAAGTTATCTAAAGTATTTATTATAGCGGTTTTAAAAAGCGGAACAGCATCAATTATTCTTTTTAAGCCATATACATATTCATCATCGCTAAGCTTAAAGCATTGAAATAATCCAGAAGTAAGCCTTCCATCTGAAAATATGTAAATGTATCTGTCTCTCATTTCATCAGATAAGTCAACTTCTATTTTATGCTTATATAATCTAAAGATGACATCTCCCTGCTTTACAAATATGGGAAATATGCTGGCGAAAAGTCTTGTTATATCATTATCATTATCATCCTCATCAATTAAACCAGAAAAGTCATTTTCATTAAGCTTTGTGACAATTTCATCAGTAAAGATGATGTTTTTTATTTCTTTAGCCAGCTTTAACTTTAGCTTTTGTTCCCTTTCTTCATTTAATAAATTATCAATAGAGTTAAATAACTTATTAAGTGTCTTCATACCCTTTTGGGAATTGTTTTTGTTCTCATTCACAATACCACCTCCATAAATATTTTAGCACACAAAAGGAAATAATAATTCCAAAGATGCCTTAATTAAAAAATGTTGAGAATAAATTCCATAAAATAGGTGCTATTAATACTGTTACAATTCCTGAAATTGCAATAGTTAAACCACTCATAGCCCCTTCAGTTTCACCTATTTCCATAGCTTTAGCTGTTCCCACAGCATGAGATGCACTTCCCATAGCAATTCCTAGCGCCACTTTATCATTTATCTTTAATATTTTATACAGGAATGGTCCAATAATAGAACCTATTATTCCAGTAATTATAATAGCAACTACAGTTATAGCTGGAAGTCCTCCCAATTGATTAGATAATGCCATCCCTATAGGTGTTGTTATAGATTTAGGTATTAATGATTTTGCAAGCTGACCTGAAAGATTAAACATCTTAGCAAATAAAATTACAGATAATATTCCAGCTGATGACCCACATAAGATACCTGCTAAAATAGGCAGAGCATTTGCCTTAAACAAAGAGAACTTCTTATATAAAGGCAGTGCTAATGCAATAGTTGCTGGCGCTAAAAAGAATGAAATTACCTGTCCTCCGTTATTATAATCCTCATACTTAATATTGAATTTCATTAAAAATACGATTAAGATTATTATTGCAATAAGTAACGGGTTAAAAATTGAAAGTTTAAGTTTCTGCTTGATTAAAACACCTATTTCATAAGTGATTAATGATATTAATACACCAAAAACAGGGGAGCTTATTATATCATTCATCTTGTGCACACCTTCCTTAAAAATTTAACGACATAAGCAGTTACAATCCACACAATAAAAGTAGTAATAATAACTATAAAGGTAAATGGCATGACTTTTCCTTTTAGCATATCAAATGATGTCATAAGCCCAACCCCTGCTGGAATAAATAAAAACGACATATGAGATATTAATACCTCACATATATCCTCGATCATTTCGACCTTGACTATACCAACGGATAAGCCTAAGAAAAGTAGAATCAATCCGATAACTGTGCCTGGTATAGGTAGCTTGAATACTAGTTGAATTATTGTTCCTAAAAAATATGCTGCTAAAATAATCATTAATTGCTTTAAATATTTCAAAAAATCACCTCTTTAGTAAAAAATCATTGGTATAGTGGTCAGACCAGTTGTTGTTACTATATCACATCTTGTTTAATATTTCAATCATTATTATTCCAAAAATATGCCTCTTTTCACTATATTACTAGGATTCTTTTTATTTTCTCCACTTTATCTCTATTTATGTCTAATTTACTGTACAAGTATAAAAAAGTGTCCTAGTCCCTGGATAAATCTAGGTTCTAAGACACTTAACTTATATATAAAATTATTGGAGGACACACAACTTTATGAGTTATAATTTATTTTTAGGCTATAGATTTTACAGCATATCCAGCCCTTCTCACAGCATTCTCAAGTATATTATCACTTATATCTGAATGCATTTTAACTTTTGCCAAATTACTTTTTAAATCTACCTCAGCATATACATCATCTAAACTATTAAGTTCATTCTCAACATGAGCGGTACAATTTTTACAGGTCATGCCTTCAATATATATAGTTTTAGAAAATTTATATTGCTCTAAGTCAATTTTATTTAACTTTTTCTTCTTTGTACTTTTCTCTACCGTTCCACCGCAGCATCCATATCTAACCTTTTGGATAAGGTTCATAAATGAATAGGCTACAATTACAATGATTATTGCACTTATTATGTATGTTGCCATAAAAAACACCTTCTTATATAATTTAAATTTATTTAAGTATACTACATAAGATACTACTTGACAATGATTATCATTTTCTATTTTTAAATTATTTTATCTAATAATTATATCTATTAAAATAAGATACGAGTCTATTTCCTAGAAATAAAATGTGGTATATCTCAAAACCTCTATAATAACTAAAATCCCCCCTTGAACGTCGTTTACAAAATATTTCATAAGTGCTACCATATTTATATTAAATATGTAATAAGTTTTTGCATGGAGCAGCACTAGACGCCACTCTAGCAGGCGAATAAGAAAAATTTATACAAAAGGTGTGAACATTAATATGTTTTTAAAAGACTTTAAAGCTACGTTAGCTACAGACAACTTTATCAAATTATCAATATTATTATTCATCTGCTCATCAGCTTCAGCACTAGTAAACCCTTTTCTTTCTATATTTTTATCTCAAAACTTAAATGCCAGTGCATCACAAATCGGCCTATTTGTTTCTCTTAATTCCATATCTGGAATTATCATTAGTACCATTTTAGGACGTATATCAGATAAAGCTTCAGATGGTAGAATAATACTAGCAATAGCGATTTTAGCAGGTCTTATAGGATACATCCTTTATGCATTAATTACTCAGTTTTATCTCCTTTTAATTGTATCAATAATATTTATCGGATTGTCCTCTGTTATAAATTCTCAGATTTTTGTATATGCTAAGCAAAATTTCGACGGAGATGAGAAATCACAATCAAAAATTACATTTCTAAGAACTTTTGTATCAATAGCATGGGTAAGCAGTCCGTTATTAGGGGCATTATTAGATGACAAATTAGGCTTTAACGGCCTTTTTTTAGGAACATCTATAAGTTACTTATTTAGTTTCATAATTTTAATTATATTTTTTAAACCAAAGCCGAAAGAATATATTGAACCTAAGAAAAATGATGTAAAAAAAGATAAAGTCTATAGCAATAAATATATTATAGAATGCTTTATTGTTTTTACTTTGCTTCAGGTAATTAATACTGTACTTAATACGAGTGTACCTTTATATGTCACAGAAAACTTACATTATGGAAATGCTTATATTGGTATTATTTCAAGTTTTGCAGCATTTGCAGAAATTCCATTTATGATCATATTGGCTAGTTTATCTATAAAATTTCCTATAAAACATTTAATAAACGCTGGTATTATTACCTGCTTATGCTTTTTAATATTGCTATTGTATGTAAATAACATTTATTTAATTATTTTCATACATATTTTAAAAGCCGTATTTGTTTCTGCTTACATGGGAATTGGAATTGCATTTTTTCAAGATATGATGCCAAATAGGTATGGCACTTCAACAACTTTATATACAAATACCACTCGCTTAGGAACTATATTAGGTGGTATGGTAATAAGTATGTTTAGTGTATCTTATCCGCAAATTTTCATTATATTAATCATAATATGTATTCTAAGTTTAATAGTTTTTAATTTTGCAGATGAGGGTTATAAAGAATCAGATACAAAAACCGCAAAATAGACCTTATTTCTTATCATTCGATTGTATATTGTAATGATTGAATATTTACATTATCATAGAGTGTAGTGGATAAATAAAATGCATGCTAAAATTTTGTTCTGCATAAAACAAGGGGTAGATTATTTTGAATATTAAAACGAAAATTTTTACATTTACTTTTGTTGCTGCTTTAACTTTGCTTCCAGCAACTTTTGTACAAGCTGATGATAAACCTGCTGCACTTAGTGTATCAAACATTATTCCTATAACTAATTCGCAAAGTATAGCAAAAGCTGAAGATAGTAATCCTAACATAACTTCAACTATCGGCTGGAAGAATGAAAACGGAGCTTGGTATTATTATAAATCTGACAATACCAAAGCCATTGGATGGATTAAACCTGATAGTAACTGGTATTACCTTAAAGAAGATGATGGATCAATGGCGACTGGTTGGTTATATTACGGAAATAAATGGTATTACATAGATAATTCAGGTATTATGACCACAGGATGGAAACTTATAAATAATAAATGGTACTTCTTTAACAGCTCAGGAATCATGGCAACCGGCATTCAGTCTGATGGTTCTAACTTATATTATTTTACTGACTCCGGAGTTTTGTCTACTAATAGTGGATGGACAAAAATAAATAATAAGATGTATTATGCTGATAATGATGGTAAAATAAAAACTGGTTGGTTTAAAGATAATGATAAAGGAAATTGGTATTTCTTCCAAGGTGATGGAAGTATGATAATAGGTCTTTATAACATAGATAATAAAACATACAAGTTTAATGATGATGGATCTATGGCAACCGGATGGATTAACATAAATAACTATTGGTATTATTTCAATGCTGGTGGAGATATGGCAACAGGGTGGGTAAGCCTTGGCAGTCATAAATATTATTTATATGATACTGGAGCTATGGCGACAGGATGGCTAAGCCTTGGCGATCAAAAGTACTATTTATATGATACCGGAGTTATGGCGACAGGATGGCTAAGCCTTGATGGAACATGGTATTACTTAAATGATGATGGTTCCATGGCAACTGGATGGTTTTCATCTAATGGAAGCGATTATTATTATCTAGATCCAGCTACAGGTAAGATGCTCACTAATACTACCATGGATGGCTATACGCTTGGAGCTGATGGAAAAAGATATAAAGCTTCCGTTACTTCGATTCCTTTAAGTACCAGCTCGCAAAGTTCAGATACCAGTATGAAAAAAATATATGCTTCAGTAAATAGTGCTGCCAAAAAGTATGGCTTGGATTCAAAATTAATACTGGCTATAATAAAAGCAGAGTCTAATTTCGATCCAAATGCAACTTCTAGCTCAGGAGCTGCTGGATTAATGCAGATTTTGCCTTCAAACTTTACATATGTTGGGATAACAAACGGATATGACATAGACCAAAATATCAATGGAGGGTCGAAATTATTAAAAGACTACTTAAACGAATTTAATGGAGATGTTCAAATGGCAGTGGCAGCTTATAACGCAGGACCAGAAAGCGTAAAAGATGATGGAGTTTCATCTGATGCTGATTTATCAAAGATGTCACAAGGCGTTCAAAATTATGTGAAAACAGTAATGAACTATTACAAAAATGCAGACATCTCTGCGAGCGGAGGAAATCTTATAGAAACTTAAAATAAGTTTTATAATATAAATTTTACAGCTTTTTTACTAAAGCTTAAGCAAAAAGGGAGTGACAAACTGTTTTGAATATTAAAAAGAAACTTGCTGTTTTATCAGTATTAACAATGTTCAGCTTGGTTCCAGCACTAGGTGTACAAGCCGCTACTGCTGATGCTAATATAACATCAACTATTGGCTGGAAAAGCGAAAATGGGGCTTGGTACTATTACAAGCCAGATAATACGAAGGCTGTTGGATGGATCAAACCTGATAATAACTGGTATTACTTAAAAGAAGACGATGGCAAAATGGCAACTGGATGGATTAAGGATAATGGCATTTGGTATTACCTAGATACAAGTGGTGCTATGGTAACAGGCTGGAAGCTGCTAAATGGTGACTGGTATTTTCTAACTGGTTCAGGAGCTATGGCAACTGGAATCCAGAATGATGGTTCAAACCTATACTATCTTAAAGATTCAGGCGCTCTAACAACTACTACTGGATGGATTAAGCTAAATAATAAATGGTACTATATTAATAATGGTGGAAAAGTAGCTACTGGCTGGATTACGGACAATAATAAAAAGTACTACCTAAAAAACGATGGAAGTATGGTAACTGGCTCTAATACAATAGATGGTAAAACATACACATTTAATGACAGCGGTGATTTAAAAACAGGCTGGATACAGTCAAACAATAACTGGTACTACTTTGATTCTAATGGAAATAAGGTGACAGGCTGGGTAACTCTTAGCGGAGTCAAGTATTACCTAAAGGATGACGGTACTATGGCAACTGGCTGGCTAAGCCTTGACGGAAGCAAATATTATCTACACACTGACGGCTCTATGGCTATAGGATGGGTTACAGTTGATGGAAGCGATTATTACTTAGATACAACTACAGGAAAAATGCTTACCAATACTACAAAAGATGGCTATAAGATTGGTGCCGATGGAAAGAGAACTGGAACTTCAAGTCTAAATACTGCTCCACCTTCATCTACTAATAATAGCGGTGGAAATACTTCCTCTGGTAGTACAAGTAATTCTTCTGGGCAGTATTACGGTATAGATATTAGTAATTATGATGGCACTATAGACTTTAATGCAGTAAAATCAAGCGGCGTTCAGCTAGTATATATAAAAGCAACTGAAGGGACAACCTTTATAGATCCATATTTACAGGTTAATTATAGTGGTGCTTCGGCTGCTGGATTAAAAACTGGTTTCTACCACTTCTTAGTTGGTACAAGCGCTCCAGAAACTCAAGCTGATAATTTCTATAATAACATAAAAGATAAGAGAAATGATTTGAAACCAATGTTAGACATAGAAACATCAGACTTTGATGTTATGGATTATACTTTAAGATTTATAGCTGAATTTAAAAAAGTAAGTAATATGAATATAGGTATATATACATATAGCAGTTTCATAAGTAATTTAGATGGAAGATTGTCTACCTATCCTTTATGGGAAGCAAACTATAACAATACTCCACTTCAAAATTTACCAACAAATAGCGTATGGTTTTCAAGAGTCGGGCATCAATATAGCGATACAGGATATGTTACTGGAATAGGTACTGATGTAGATTTAGATGAGTTTACAGGAGGTATTTTCTCATAACAGCTTTAAATTTAGAGGTAGGTAACTTAGTACAAAAATCATTTTGACATAAGAGGTATGAACTATGAAGTATGGACACAAGCATAATCGAAACAAAAATAAAAACAATAAAAAAGCTAAAATTACTATTTTATTTATTATTATTTCTATATTAGCTATAATAACTGGCACTATAATAACGCAAAGATTTTCAGCAAATACAAAAGCTGCCCAAGCACTTGGATCTGATAAAAATACTGCGTCTGGATCAGATAGCAATCAAAGTAAAAATGGAACAGATAGTAATTCACTTACAACTGAAAGTAATTCTGAAGTAGAAGATGCTGCCTTTGTAGAAAAATACTTAAATCAACAAATGAAGGGTCAAATGCCTGATGGAGCCGATGGTAAAAAAGTTGTTTATTTAACTTTTGATGATGGCCCATCAGAAACAGTTACTCCTCAAATATTAGATGTTCTTAAAGCAGAAAATGTACATGCAACTTTCTTTCTTATAGGAAAATATATAGATAAAGATCAAGCGAGCAAAGATCTAGTAAAAAGAGAATTTGATGAAGGTAATGCAATAGGTAATCACACTTATTCACATGATTATAACTATTTATATCCAAATGGGAAAATAAACTTAGATCATTGTATGTCTGACTTTGAGAAGACAAATCAATCTCTAAAAAATGTTTTAGGGCAGGATTTTTCAACAAGGGCTGTTAGATTCCCAGGTGGACAAATGACATGGGATAAGCAAGATCCTTCAGGAGCAAAATCTATGGATGATGCATTACATGACAAAGATATGCATCAAATTGATTGGAACGCATTATCTGGAGATGCAGAAGGTGCACCTAAAAATGCCGAGCAATTGAAACAGGAGCTCATAAAAACTGTGGCAGGCAGACAAAAAGCAATAATATTAATGCATGACACTTATGGAAAAGAACAAACAGCTAAAGCCTTACCTGGAATAATAGATTATTTAAAAGGACAAGGATATGAGTTTAAGGTTATAAAGTAATATTAGGCATATAAAATAACAAGTCCAAAGCTAGTATAAGTATCTTTCATCACAGGAAACTCAACGAGCATATGCAAATCGAGTTTTTCGTGATAGAAAATATTCTGGCAGATGGACTTGTTATTTTTTTATTCTTAAAATGGATATACGTAGGCAGCATCAGGATTTGGATCTTTTTCTATTTGCTCAGCAACTATAATTGGATCTACTTCAGCTCCAGAAGTTTCAGTTTTAATTTTTCCCTTTACTTTTATCCAGGTACCATTATCGTATGCTCCTAGCTTATTACTATCACATTCAATTCCTGCAACTTGCAGGTCTGCTGCACAACATACCATCATAAATCTGCCTAATATAAAGTTGTTTTCTTTTAAATCTAAATCCTTGCCTTTATATACGAAACCTGACATTTCTATTTCTTTGTCTTTATATTTATCAGGATTTCCTAGAATTTCATCAAGAGAAGTCACAAAATTTTTTATATTTATTTGTATAACATTATCTTTAATATCCAGCTTATTTTTATCAACTTTTCCTTCCCCATCACTTTCAACTTTTCCACTATATAATTCATAATCTGAGTTATCAGAAATTAAGTTACTCTTAAAATCAGTATTTTGACTTGAAGAGTTGTTTGAACTTGTAGCAGAATCAGTATTTGAAGCTGCATTAGAGTTCATATTTATATCGCTTGCTGCAACTGCTGAGCTTGCACTAGTATTTTGCATAAAAAATATCATTATTAACGGAATTATAAAAGTTATATAATTTTTAAGCTTGATTTTCTTTTTCTTATTACGACCACTGTCTGTAATTAAAAATAATGCGATTATAAACATTGATATCATTCCAAAGATTGCAAATGGGATCATTCTTGGGTGTACATACAGTATTATTTCATTATCCTTAATAATCTTAAAGTAAAATACCGAAAAACCAAGTAATATTAGTATCTTAATAATTATATCTAAATTTAATTTTTTCATCTTATTCATCTCCAAATTAATATTAAGGCACATGAAAATAAATAATGAGTCAAAAGTTATCATGGATATTTTCTATTTATTTGATTGTACCTAAGGCATCTTATAATAAAATATACTTATACTCAATTCTTAATATTCTACAATAATCTAAAATTAATGAGAATACTAAATGATACAACGAGAATCGCAAATATTAATTTAAGCACAAACTTCTTTTTAAAGCTTCCAAAAAGCATTATTGCATTTTTAACGTCCAGCATAGGCCCGACTACTAAAAATCCCATTATAGAATTCATTGAAAACTGCTTTAAAAAGCCTTTAGCAATAAATGCATCAGAAGTTGAACAAACTGAGAGTAAAAAAGCTAAAAGCATCATTAATAAAAGTGAAATTCTGTTATCCTTAGGAATAAACATATTATTATTTATGGATACTGTAATTTGAAAGATGCTAGATAAAAATGTACCAATAATCATAAATTTACCTATGTTAAAAAACTCATCTCCTGCATGAATAAATACTGCTTTTATCTTATCTAATTTCTTTCCAGAAGAAACAGAGCCATCATCGCAAAAACCGCAGTTGCAGTTAATTATTGTATCATCACTTTTTAAAATATTCTCATCTTTCTTTGTCCAAAACTGCATGATTAAGCCCACTAAAATAGAAATTATTATTCCAGCAGTTATCCTTGAAATCACTATACTTTTAGTGCCTTCAAAAGCATACATAGTTGAGATAATTGCTATTGGATTTATTATTGGTGCTGCCAGCATAAAAGTAACCCCTGCCGCTAATGGTATTTTCTTTTTAATAAGACCTTTAACAACCGGTATTGTCCCACAATCGCATATTGGAAATAATAAGCCTGCCAAAGCGGCAACTATACATGACAAAAAAATGTTTTTAGGGAATATTTTAATAAAAGTCTCTCTAGATATACAAATTTGTATGATTGCTGATACAAAACTCCCTACTAAAATAAAAGGAAGACCTTGTATTAATATGCTTATAAATACAGTGTAAAATTTTTTAAATTCATCTAAATATATATTCTGTGCATTAGTATCAGACATTGATACAGTGACTAAAAAGATAAATATAAACATTAATAAACTTACATAAAATAATGTTTTTAAATAGAAACCTTGCTGCTGATTAATTTCTATATATTCCTCTTGAAGAAGCTCTTTTATGTTTAATAATGAAGAATGCTCCAGAAGACGAGCTGTTTCATTAATGTTTCTAATTTCCTTTTGAATATTTTTAAATTCTTTTTTATTTAACTTATCAACATTATTTAGAACTATAGTATCACTATTAAAAATAAGAGGAACTAACATACCTCTCATATTTCTAAGAAATATAGAAAACTTTTTAACATCAATAACTGTTACTATATCATCAATTCTACATAACTTACTTATGCTTTTATCCTTAAATGTATCAATAACAGCATTTGAATTTTTCATACCATTTACTTCAATGAATATTCTGTCAGGAGAATGCTGCTTTATGATATTTTTTATATAATCTGCAGTAATATCATCATTTCCATCATTTTTTATTACAGTAACCTTATTTTTGTTTTTTGAGTTATTAAGGTCAGTATTTATTTCACATCGTCCGAATTCATCTTGAATAATAACAATAGTTTCATTTTTTAGTTCATCACCTTTAAGCATAGAATTTATAAAATTTGTTTTTCCAGATTCAAGAAAGCCCATTATTATTTCAACTTTTATATTCATAATTTACCTCGAAACATACTTTAAATAGATTTATACCTTTAAATATTTATGCTGTAATTAAAAATGTGCAATTGGCAATTATTGAATTTACTTTAGCTTTTATATACCTCCTTATTACAATGAATGTGGATTTGCTTAAACAAAATATATTATGTGTGAGACATTCTAACAAAACATATTTACATAATAATATTTTATATCTATGCTGCATTGGTGATTATTATGATTCAATAAATTAATGTAACACTTTTTTCTCACTCCATTCTGATAAACCCATTGATATAACTAAGTTTTAAAATCAAGATTTTTTATATTTTCAAAGACATAAATAAAGGGTGCCGTATACTTCCTCTCACTAGATACGTGAGGGCATGTACACAGCACCCTATTAAATATAGCTTTGAATCATAAAATATAATCCTATCTTGTTTTTAAAATGGATATAAATATGAAGTATAAGGATTAGGATCTTTTTCTATACTTTCTACTACTATGACTGGCTCTGCTTCATAGTTAACAGTTTCGGTCTTAATTTTACCCTTTACTTTTACCCATGTATCATTATCATAGGTTTGCAGGTTATTGCTATCGCATTTAATTCCTTTAACTTGTAAATCAGCTGCACAACACGCCATTACAAATCGGCCTATTATAAATTCATTAGCTTTTAACGTTGTATCCTTATAGACAAAACCCGTTATTTCTATTTCCTGTCCTTCGTATTTATCTGAATCTTCTATAAGCTTATCAATTGAATTTAGAAAATTATCAGCACTCACTTCAATAACATTATCATTTCTAAATAGCCCATCCTGTCCACCATTTTCCTTCTGTGAGTCAGAAGAATTAATATTATCATAAGCTAAGTTAGAGGCATTTAATATTTCATTTGAATTTGTATTTATTTCATTAGCTTTTATTGAAGAATCTGCATTAGCATTTTGCATGAAAAATATCATAATCAATGGAATTACAAAAATTATATAATTCTTAAGTCTCATTTTCCTTTTTTTCATATGATGTCTATCAGTAATTAAAAATATTGCAACTATAAACATTGCTATCATTCCAAAAATTGAAAATGGAATAATTCTTGGATGTACATATCTCAGTATCTCATCATCTTTAATAATCTTAAAGTAAAATATGGAGAAGCACACCAATATTAGTATTTTAATAATTATGTCCGCATTTAATTTTTTCATATGCTGCCTCTTTCATTTAGTTTATTGAGTACGTCTAAGCTAATTTACAATTAATCAGAACACTAAACGACACTACAAAAATAATAAATATTAACTTTAATACAAATTTCTTTTTAAAACTTCCAAAGAGCATAATCATATTCTTAATATCTAACATAGGTCCAACTACTAAAAATCCCATTATAGAGTTTATGGAAAATATTTTTAGGAAGCCTTTAGCAACAAAGGCATCTGAAGTTGAGCAAACTGACAGCAGGAAAGATAATAGAATCATTATTATAAGCGAAATTCTGCTATCATTTGTAATATACATATTACCATTTATAAGTTGTAAGCTTTGAAAAATACTAGATAAAAAAGTACCAATAATCATGAATTTACCCATATTGAAAAACTCGTCTCCTGCATGAATAAACACTGCTTTAACCTTTTGAAATTTGTTTTTTGCGTAATCATAGTCATCATTACAAAACCCACAGTCACACTTAGCTATATCTACATCACTTTTTAAAATCTCTTCATCCTTTTTTGTAATAAACTGCATAATCAATCCTACTAAAATTGCAATTACTATTCCTGTAGCTATTCGGTAAATAACTACAGCTTTCATTCCTGGAAATGCATATATAGTTGCAATAATTGCTATTGGATTTACAATTGGTGCTGCTAACATAAAAGTAATTCCTGCTGCTATAGGAATCTTCTTTTTCATAAGACCTCTAACTATAGGGATTGTCCCACAATCGCATATGGGAAATAGTAAGCCTGAAAAAGCTGCAATAATACAAGATAACATAATATTCTTCGAAAATATTTTAATAAACGTCTCTCTAGATATACAAATCTGTATTATTGAAGATACAAAACTTCCAATAAGAATGAATGGAAGTCCCTGAATCAATATACTTATAAACACATCATAAAACCTTTTGAATTTATCAAAATATACACCAGATATTTTAACATTTAATACTGTTAGTGTAAGAAAGATAAATAAGAGCATTCCAAGACCTACATATATAATGGCATTAGAAAATAAAAGTTCATTTCTTTTTATCTCCTCATATTCCTCTTTATCTAAGTTTTCACCGTTTGTTGCAGCAACATGTTTCATAATAGTGGCTGTCTCATTAATATTTTCAATCTCATTTTGTATATTTGAAAATTCCTTCTTCTCTAGCTGATCTGCATTATTTAAAATTATAGTTTCACTATTAAAAATATTAGTGCTGATTATACTTCCCATATTTTTAAGATACATGATAAAGCTTGTTGCATCAATTACATTTATTATATCAGTAACCTTGCATATTTTTTTAAGCCCTCTGTTATTAAAGATATTAATTATGTTACTTGAATCCTTCATGCCATTTGCTTCAATAAAAATTCTATTTGGAGCATGTTTTCTTATAATTTCTTTTATGAAATCTCCACTAATTCCTTTATCTCTATCACTTTTAATTACTATAATTTGATTTTGATTATTCAAATCATCTTTTATTTCACAATCCCCAAATTCATCCTGGATAACAACAATGATTTCACCCTGTAATTTTTCTTCTTGTAACATAGAATTTATAAAACTCGTTTTTCCAGAGCTAAGAAATCCACTGACTATTTTTATCTTTATTTTCATACTTCACCTCAACAAAGTCTATTCAAATTATTGATGGCTCTCTTTAATGTAAATGTTAAAACTTAGTCTGCATTAAAATTTTCAAATCTAATTAGATTTGAGTTCATCAATATGAATTGTAGTATACTCATCATCCTTAAGGGCTTTAGTTATTTTTTGCAGCGGTGAACTTTCATCATAGGTTACATTAAGTTTATTGTTGTTAGTATTAAAATCTACATATTTAAGTTCAACAAATGGATGATAATAAAAACTATGAAGTATATCAGGGTTTTCATCTTTTAGTCCACTAATTATAGATGAAGGATCTGAATCATGTACATATCCTAAAGGTGTTGGAACAAATAAGTTAGTGTCATTTAAATTATATATATTGGTATTATCTGTACCATTAAAAGGTTCATATACAAATTGGAAGTAATCTGCAATTATTTTCTTCTGAAGCTCAGTATCTAAATAATGCGGACTTTCGTAATAAGAAATAGGAATATTTAAGGCACTTGCGGTGTCAATCCCTTTTTCAATTACACTACGTGTTTCCGCCTCTGTATCATTTACATCCTTAGCGAGTTCTTCACCAATTCCACTTATCTCATTACCATGCTGATGAGTGTAGCCATGAAGTCCTATTTCGCCACCTTTATTAATAAAATAATCTAAAAGATCAACAAAACCTACATTTGTTATATTGTTATTTGTTAACAAATCATTATCAATATTATCAGCTGGCGATACAAATCTAGGAATCCAGCTAACATGAAATTTCATTCCTTGAGAATATAAAAGATTAGCCATTAATTTTATTTTTGCTTGGTTTTTATCTATTGCATAATTGCCACCACAGCCGAAGTCTTCTAGTCTGATTAAGGCAACTTTGTCACTATAAGATGTTGGCTCTTCATTAGGTGCTTTAACATTATTATCAAGTAAACTGATACTATTATTTTTAAAATCAAAAACAGCAATTAAATTAAATAATTTTTCTATATCTGAAATTGAAATATAATTAGTATCATCCTTATTTATTAAATTACCTCGAAGATAGCCTGTATTAGAATTTTTAATATAGGAATTTTGAGTTAGAGAAATTTTATTATCATTGTTGTATAATGATATTTTGTTATCTGAAGTGTCAAGCGTATAGTTTAATTTGCTGCAAATAAAACTAAGAGGGATGTAGTATCTTTGTGCCTTAAGCAGCATAGGAACATCTGTAATATTAGTTTCGTTTAAAATATTTAAGGTTACATTATTAACTTCGGTTATAGGCTCATCATCAAATTTAAGCTTTGGAGTATATACTGATTTAAAGCCATTATCTGGAAGTGAACTGGCATAAACCATATTATTTATTATAGTTGGATCTTTACTAAAAAACTTATAGTAAAAGATAGAATGAAAAAACATAAATATAGATAATATCATTGTTAAAATAGCGAAAGTCAATGCTTTCCTTTTCTTTTGCATAATTTTACTCTCTCCTTTTATGTATGAAATATAATTCCAAATACATATTATATTACAACTTTGTTACAGTTATTTGTCACAAATGTTTTATAATTTTCTAGTTTTATCTTATTTCAATAAAAAATGGTTTATTGCTAATTTTCTTATTGAAATACTTCTGTAAGATATATCGCTTCACTTATGTTAATAAACCTCTTACAAATTAATTTATACAACAAAATACGAAGTTTGTCTCTATTTTTTTACGATTCTATAAATATATATCATAAAATTTCCTAAGCTACATTAAAAATAATATTTTTAAAAGTCTTTACATAAAAAAGTACCTTAAAGTCAGCAAAACTAAGCTTTAAGGTACTTCTAATATGTACACATTGGCGGAGAGAGGGGGATTTGAACCCCCGGTACCTCATAAATAGGTACAATGGTTTTCGAGACCACCGCCTTAAACCACTCGGCCATCTCTCCTTATCCCCTTATTTGATTTTAATTATTATATAAATATATGTGATTTCAGTAAGCTATCATATAAGTCTAAGTTAAAAGCCGAATATCTATAGCAACAAAAAAGCCCGTAAAAGGAAAATGATGCTCCAAAAGTGAGAGTTTAAAAGTGAGCATCCAAAACAGCTAAAATATAAACTTCATCTAGTAGTATTTTACACTTTCTTTTTTAAAACTTTCTCTTTGAGCATCCTGTATATAGCTAATAGGCTTTCGTTCCAAGCCAATCATCATTTGTTAATTGTTAACTAATCCACCTATTATTATAAATCTTTTTTTCTCCTGTTGTCAAAAAATTCTGTTAGCATTTTTGAGCATTCAGAATCATACAGCCATTTAGCATTCACAAAATTATCTAGTCTCATATCGTCCAAGAGATTTATTACAGATCCGCATGCTCCCATATCCTTATTAAAAGTTCCTATATAAATTTTAGATATTCTGCTTTGAACAATTGCGCTGGCACACATTGGGCATGGCTCTAAGGTAACATACATTTCAGTCCCACTCAGCCTCCAGTCTCCAATATACTTTGAAGCTTCTTTAATTGCTAAAATTTCAGCATGAGCTGTACTGTCTTTTAAGGTTTCCTTTAAATTATGGGCTTTTCCAATGACTACTCCATCTTTTACAATTACTGCACCTACTGGAATCTCCCCATTACTCATCGCTATCCTTGCTTCTTCCTTAGCTAATTCCAAAAAGTCATTCATAATCCACCACCCTTTAGTTAGTTATGAGTGACAAGTGATTAGTTATAAGATAATAATAAAATCCACGAAATGGATTTCTAAAAACATATCCTTAGAAAAGCTGAAAGCTTTTCTTCCTAAAACTTGCCTCTTACCACTTATCACTTATTAATTATCACTTGCTTGCTTAATCACCTAAAATAAAATCTATACATTACAAATATTATTATCACTATTACATCTTATTGCATATAGTATAGTAATTAAAATCATACGCTTTATACTCATGTATGTCTAATTATAATTTTCAACCTTATAAAAATAATTAAACAAATAGAAGGGGTATTTCTAATCTCTTAGAAATATACCCCTCCTATCTTAATTTATCTAATCATTTCCAAAAAACTTGCGCTCATGCTTGTCTGTCTTTCACATATCATTAGCCGCCTGCTTTTCTTCAATATTAATAATCATTCTAACTTTTTTGATTCTATTCTTCACTATTTCTTCAGCAATTAGTTTTATACCATTTACTGTAACTTCCTCATATTCTTCCGGAACTCTTCCAAGTTCACCTATCATGAGCCCGCCGATAGAATCGAATTCATCTGAATCTATATTAAAGCCTATTAAATCACTTATATCATGAAGTCTAAGACTTCCATCAACAACATATTCATTATCATTTATGACATCAATAGGATGCTTTTCTTCATCATATTCGTCTTCGATATCTCCAACTATCTCTTCTACTAAATCTTCTATTGTAATCAATCCTACAGTTCCGCCATATTCATCTAATACAACAGCCATATGATTTCTTGTTTTTTTCATTTCCTTAAACAATTCCACGATTCTTCTAAATTCAAAAGTATATAATGGTTCCCTTATATATTTTGAAATATTAAAATCTTCTCTTATATTTTCAACCATAGCAAGATCTTTAACATTCAATACACCTATAATATTATCTATGGTCTCTCTATAGACTGGAATTCTTGAAAATTGTTCGTTTTTGAATATATGCATGACTTCATCATAGCTTGCTTCTTCATCCACTGAAACAATATCAACCCTTTGAACCATTGCATCTTTTACAAGAAGATCTGCAAAGTCAATTACATTAAATATCATCTCTTTTTCAGCATTTTCTAAAACACCCTCTTCTTCACTAACTCCAACTATAGTCCTTAACTCCTCTTCTGTTATAGAAGACTTGTCCTCACTAAAATCTCCTGCAAAAATTCTAGTAAAAAGTGAAGATATAGAAGTAAATATATAAACCAAAGGCTTAAATATTATTACTATAAATTTTATGGGTGTAGCAACCAATAAAGAAACTGTTTCGGCTCTCTGTTTTGCAATAGACTTTGGTGTTATTTCAGCAAAAATTAATACTAGAATCGTTATTATTCCAGTTGCTATTCCAACTCCTGTGTCGCCAAACAAATCAGTCGCAAGCACGGTAGCTACTGCCGATGCTGCAATATTTGCCACATTATTTCCTATTAAAATTGCTCCTAAAAGTTTACTTGGATCTTCAATAAGTTTTTCAACCAGTTCAGCTTTAGGAACTTTTTCCTCAACCATATGCCTTAATCTCATTCTGCTTAAAGACATTAATGCTGTTTCTGACATCGAGAAAAAACCTGATACTGCAATTAGTAAAACTAAGCTAAGTAACTGCCACGTATAAATGGGGTCCAAAAATGATCACTCTCCTAATAACTCAAATTTTATTTGTAATTTCTATTATATCACAATATAAATAAAAGTAATATAATTCCACTATTTTAACATTTATTTAATAATATATGTATTAGGAAGACTTTTAAATCATTCTTATTATCAAAATTTATTATAATAAGATATTTATATTATATGTAATTTCAAAAATTAATGTTATATAAATTTCAATGGTAAATTGCTATTACATTTAATATGGATAGATAAAGACTTATAATTTAAATTAGCAATATGATAATAAAATTTATATAAAAGGATATTTCATAGTAATATAATTTCTATACTATTACCTTGAAACATCCTTTTCATCTCACAGTGAAAATATTTGATTATTAAATTCATACCACTTCATCTAGTGTAGGCATGGAATCAATTGCTCCATAGTTTGTACACGTTACAGCTCCTACTTTATTAGCAAAAGAAATTATCTTCCTCCAAGCTTCAAAGCTTATGTTTCTCTTATCTTCAATCTCTGCTATCTGCTTTAAAACTGCCCCCACAAAGGCATCTCCAGCCCCTGTTGAATCTACCTGCTTAATTTTTATAGATGGAATTATCTCTCTTTGTCCATTGACACTTAGATATGTTCCTTCAGAGCCAAGGGTAACTGTTACAACTTTAACGCCTAAATCATGGAGTTTATTAACTCCTGCAGTTAAATCTTCCTCTTTTGTTATTAATATTAATTCCTCATCACTTAGTTTAACAAAATCACTTTCTTTTAAAAATTTAATACAGTCTTTAATAAACTCTTCTAATTTATCAGAAGTTATTAGCGCATCACGATAGTTTGGATCAAAAGACACATATATCTTATTGGCCTTTGCATAATCCAGTAATTTAAAATACGTATTTTTAAGTTCTCCTTCTAAAAATCCTGTTGCTGAGCCAAAATGAATAATATCTGAATTAGATATCTTTGATAAATCAATATTTTCAAAAGAATACGCTCCATCACTGCCTCTTAAAAAATCAAAGTTACGTTCACCATTTTCATCAATTCCAACTAAAGCAATTGTTGTGCTTCCTTTTTCTACTACCATTTCAGTATTTATCTTTAAATCCTTTAATAGCTCAATTAGATATTTTCCGAAGAAATCATTTCCCACCTGACCTAAGAAATAAGCATTGCCATCTAATTTTGAAATGCCGGCAGCAACATTCGCTGGTGCTCCCCCTGCTTTCTTTTCAAATTTTTCTCCATACTTTAATCCTTTATTGTCAACACAAACCATATCAATTAAAAGTTCTCCAATACAAAAGATACTACCCTTCATAGCACACACTCCTTAATTTCCACATACTTAATTGCTTTAGGTTAACTTCTTTATTATCATTCTCTATTTGAAGCTCTAAGCCTTCTTTCCTTGGGAAATACATTAAAGTCGTTACTTCTAATCCATCTTGAAAATATATCTCCATAATGGAAGCATCAATAAAAATATGTAACTTTAACTCTTTCTCAGCTTTTAGCTTAAACTTTCTAATTCCTCTACCACCCAAGTTCATATTATTTCTATCAATAACACATTCTTTAGCTTCCTTATCATACGTTAATAATATATGCTCCTCACCAAACATAAATTTAATTTTAGTATGCTTAACTTGACTGACCTCTAAATTTAATATTATTTCTGTGCATCTATTATTTAAATTTAACTTATAGGTATCACAAGTAAAATTCTTAAGATTAATGTTTTGAAGCTCCCTTAAACTCTTTATTTCATCTAAAGGCTTCTGATAAAGAATATTATCTCTATATTCTAACACTCTAGGTACAGTTAATGAATACATCCAGCCATATTCCGATGAAGGATAGTCATAATCTCTGTCTGGAAGTCCCGCCCATCCAAGCATTATATTCTTGCCATTGTGTTTAAATACTTGCGGTGCATAAAAATCAAAACCCATATCCAGCTCTTTAAATTCACTATGATTTTTTAATTCAACCTTTTCTAAATCTAAAGTTCCAACTATATATCCCGATTGATAAATATTTTGATATTTAAATTCTTCACTTTCCAGCCCTTGAGGCGAAAAAATAAAAACATCTTTATCTTCATTTAATTCAATCATATTAGGGCATTCCCACATATATCCAAAGCTTTCCATGGCTGTTTTGAGTTCACCAAGCAGGTCCCATTTCAAAGCATCCTTTGATTTATAAATTAAAGCTTTTCCATTTAAATTTTCTGTTTGAGCCCCTAAAATCATGTAATATAAATTATCTTTTATAAAAATATATGGATCTCTAAAATGAGCTGTATATCCAGGTGGCTGCTTTTTAATAATAACTCCCTGTTTTTCTACAATTCCATCTTTATGATATATAGCAACACATTGATAAGACTCACGCTCGCCCTTAAAACCTCTTACATTTCCTGTATAATATAACTTTAATTCATCATTCTTTACCAATGCACTTCCTGAATAACAACCATTCTTATCAAACCAATCTTTTGGTTTTAACATGATTTTAGGTCTTGTAAAATTAATAAAATCAGTTGTTGTTACTAATCCCCAGTGCTTTGTTTTATGCTCACAGCCAAATGGATTCCATTGATAAAAAATATGAAACTTATTATCATAATAGCTTAACCCATTCGGATCATTAATTAATCCAAATGGCATTTCAATATGAAAATTATTTCTCCATTGATTTTTTTCCTTATTGCTATAGTAATTATCCAATTTTTGATCTATTTCTTGGTACAATTGCTGGTTTAGCATCCTTTTCCTCTTTCCTCATTAATTATTTGGCATCTCTTACGCTCTCCCTTTCAATTAACTTTAAAGAGGTATCATTATTTTCTTCCAGCTCTTTTCCTTCAATCAAGTCCAAAATTCCCTGAGCTGTTTTCATACCAATTAATTCATAATCAAAAGCTACAGTTGTAAGAGTTGGATACGAAACACTGCCTATATCATATCCTCCAAAGCCAGCTACTGAAATTTCATCCGGTACTTTGATCTTATTTTCATGTAAATATCTAAGTACTCCAAGGCAGATATTATCTGTAGCGCAAACTATAGCTGTAGGTTCATATTTTAATATCTCCTCTGTTTCATTGTATGCACTTATAAAAGAGAAATCTGTTTCTACAAATTGAACTTTACAACCTGGATTATCCTCTTTTACAGCATCAATAAAGCCAATTTTACGATCAACTCCTACAGCTTTATCCCATTCGTTTACACCCAAAAATACTATATTTTTATGATTTTTACTTTTAAAATAGCTTCCCATTATTCTTCCAGCTTCATAGTCATCTATTTTTATATAATTAATAAACTCATTTTTTTGCCCTGAAAAAATTGTTGGTATTCTAAGTTTACTTGTTATTTCAACATGCTTTTTGGTTATTGCCATTGAATTAATAATTATACCGTCAACTCCCTGCTGGTTTAAGCTATTAATGTTAGACAATTCCTTTTCAATGTCCAACTCACTAATTAAAATAATACCTTGATAGTCGTTTTCTTTTAACTTTTTATTAACTCCGTTCAAAAACTTACCTACTGTAACAGAATCAATCCTTGGTATTACAATACCGATTAATCCGCTTTTCTTAGTTTTCAATCTCTTCGCAAAAAAGTTAGTTTCAAAGCCCGTTTTTTCAATTGCTTCTTTTATCTTTTTTCCATTCTCTTCGCTTACATATCCATTATTTAAATATCTCGAAACACTACTTTTAGACACGTTGGCCATATTAGCAATATCTTGAATTGTAACTTTTCGCTCCATACTATCCTCCAAATAAGTTTTAGGTATGTAAAAAATAATAGATCAACATCTATTATTTTAATTGTACCTTCATAATATTATTATATATCATTATTACATATTATTAAAAATAACTTATTGTATAGTATAGAACTTATGAGTTTTGTCTCTGCTGCAGGTTTTACTGATCCTTATACGTCAAGATAGATCTAGCAATTATACATATTTTTCGCTAAATCTATCTAATTTGAAGTTCTTTACACCCTCATTCTATTTTGAGGCATGTACCTTTTTACGGACACATGACTTATTCTTCTGATTTAAAAAAGAAGTAAGTTAAACAAAAAGCTACTGCCATTGCTACAGCATTAACTAATAGGTAGCTTGGTAAGTTATTCACATATAAAAGCATACCTGGAATTGCTGTGATTCCCATTCCTGTTCCTGCTAAATTTAGCATTGCTGCAAGCATACCACCGGCAGCTCCACCTACACATCCAAAAGCAAATGGTTTTATGAATCTTAAATTAACTCCAAAAATTGCTGGTTCAGTAATTCCTAAAAATGCTGGAATAGCTGATGATATATATAATGAACGCTTCTTTTTATCCCTTGTCTTAAATGCCACTGCTAAAGCTGCTGCTCCTTGTGCAACAATACCACAAGTTATTATTGCATTAAAGGCGTCTTTACCTGTACTAGCTAATAGTTCAACTTCTAAAGCATTTAACGCATGATGAACTCCAGTAACAACTATAAGCTGATGAACTCCTCCAATTATTAATCCCCCAACTCCAAATGGAAGACCCATAAATGCCTTAATTGCTCCAAATATTAGTTGTTCAGCATTATGCATGATTGGACCTACTATCAGTAATCCTAATATCATTGAGAATAGCAATGTTATAAATGGTGTAATTATTAAATCTAATACATCTGGTACTACCTTTTTAAGTGCTTTTTGAGTTTTAGCTGCAATAATTCCAAGTACTAATGCTGGTAATACAGATCCTTGATATCCCACAACCGGAACTGTTAATCCAAGTATAGAAAGATATATTGGCTGAGCTGTCCCACCAGCTACAGCATAGGCATTTGGCAAACTTGGTGATACGAGCATCAAACCGATTACTATGCCTATAACTGGAGTTCCACCAAACTTCTTCATTGTTGACCAAGCAACTAAGGCTGGCAGGAATGCAAATGCGGTATCTGTTAATACCTGAGTGAAAAGAACAAAGTTATCGCTCATTTGAACTCCTAAATTTTGTAGTAGTCCTCTTAATCCCATAAACAATCCTGTTGCTACTAGCACTGGAATTATCGGAACGAATACATCACCAAAAGTTCTAGATACCTTTTGAACTAAGCTCATCTGACTATAAGCTTCTTCTTTGTTATTTCCAGTAAGTAAATCTGAGTTTTGTCCAACTATAACATCATATACTTTGTTTACAAATCCTGTCCCAAGAATTATTTGATATTGAGCTGCTGCAAAAAACTGTCCTTTTACACCATCAATATTTTCAATTGCTTTTTCATCGATCTTTTCTTTGTCTTTAAGTATAAGTCTTAACCTAGTTGCACAATGTTCTATTGATTTAATATTTTCTTTCCCCCCAATATGCTCCAAAATCTCTTTTGCGACTATTTGTTCCTTCATCATACATCCTCCTTATTTTAACTCAAACCGTTTTCATATTTATATGATACCAGTTCCACATTGAACCTGTCAATATATTTTGTATTATAAAAGTACATTTATGCCGCAATAGTATATATGCTGTATTTTTGCTATATGATCATTATTCCTCATTGGTAGTATCTCAGCAATCGCAAAATTAAACTACCCTAAAAAATCTAGGAGTTTGTATAGGGAATCGGTCTCATATATCTAGATTTAAGCACTAAATTTACATACCAACCCATAAGTTTTAAAAGCCAAAATATAAAGTGTATTCCTATATATTATCTATAAGAATACACTTTATTTATTTATATATGTTGCAGTTAAAAATTATTAATTATAAGCAATATATATAAGTTCTGATTGAAATAATACATTTTACTAAAATATTAATTTTAAAAATTTTGAAAAAATTTCATCATTCATTTTAAATTGCTAAATGTACAGTGTTAATTGGAACTTATATATTTAATTTCATAATACTAATTATCTTAAAATCTCATTTTCTGGACATAAGCTATTTTTACTATCTTTTCTAATTCCTCATTTAGGGCCAATTGAATTACTTTGTTATTGCTTAATTCAAAAGTATATATATTAAATCCATTTATGTTGCTGTTATAGTATGCTTCTGTTCCTTTTCTAAATGCATTTTTCCTTTCTGTTAAATACACTCTTTGAACCTCACCTTTATTAATCTTTTGAGCAATCCTTCTTCTACTTGCATTGTATACCTTAGTTATAGTAATATCACCATTATATAGCTCATATTCAAAATCAATATACATAAAGTAACTTCCTACAAAAAGTGCTGCAGCAGCTATTGCTAATGCAAGTCCAATTATAATAGATCCTAAAACAAATAATATTGCAGCCACACCAAAAATAATCGCTAAATTTTTAAGCATATTGCTTATTCTTTTAGATCTATCCGATGGTATAAATTGTTCTAAAACTACCTCCATGTTTCCCGCTCCCCTTCACAAGATTATGTTCCTATACTAATATTTTAAAATATTTGAAAATATTTTCAAGTAAATTATATCAAGTGTTTAGTCAAAATATATCTGGTTTTTTATTTTTGTAAGATGTCACATTTATTTAGTATTTATCCTTTTTATTTTTTCAATAATATATGATAAAATTTTCTTGAAAGGTGGCAATAATAATGATTTCATTTATAAAATCAAATTCAAATATTTTAGTTCTCATATTTCTATTATTTTTAACAGTAGATAGTTTTTTACTTATTGTGAAATTTATAAAACGTTCAGAAGCCCTTCCTAAATTAAGAATCTCATACGATATTTTAAAAAGCTACTGCTTTGGCTTTTGTAATAATAAATACAAACTTGCAATCATAAATTTAGAAATAGAGAACATGTCAATGAAACCTATTGATATTACAAATATAAAACTAATTGATAGATCCAAAACTTACATAGCTTCAATTCCAAAACTTGAACCTTATTATGAAGAAGATAAAATCACCTTAGCTAATGAAGATAAATCTAAATCTATCAGCATAGATATTTCCTCCGAAAATATTCTTCAGAATACAAGTATTTCTCCACTCACTTCCTTAAACGGTTATGCTGTTTTTGAAAATTTTGACCCAATTATTTATTCTAGAAGCTATAAATTAGTTGTTGAGACACCTCTTAAAAGTTTTGAAGCAGAGGTTACAATAAATCCACTTGAAGAAGGACTCAATCCTATTATCCCTGAAGATGTATAAGTATATTAAATTTACTTCCAAATTAAAACAAGACATATAAATAAAACTTATAACTATATAGGTTTCTTATCAATTTAAATAAACTAAAGTTTACAGGCAATAAATCAACTTTCTAAGTTATTTATCTATAGCAGGCATATCAGTATGAATAAGATTACTGATATGCCTGTTATTTTTGCTGACTAAAAAACTTTTTCAATCATGTTATTGGATTTTTCACTTCAATAATTTTATTTTTGAACTACTAAATAAGATATAAAACTATTTTCATAGTTTTTACAACTTGATAACAATTAGGAGATAATTATCAAAAATTTTAGTTATATAATAAAAATGAAAAAAGTTGAAAGATAGTAGCTTTAACGATTATAAAAATCTAGATTCATTTCAAAACAGAAACAAATATTACTGATGTTATAAATCCAATCTTATCGTTTTCTTATCAATATCAAGAAAAAATATTTAAATAAATTATAAAAAAGTACTAAGTTTAACCTTTATCTTTGTATTATATTATATAAAGCGATATCAATAACCGCTTTCCATATTGTTTTTCGACTTTTTTTTAAAAAAGGTACCAAAATGTATTTACTGCATTTGTATAATATAACGAGAAAGTAAAATGTTGCTTTATTTTCATTCTAAATTTAAATATAATTATTTTTTTATAAACCAAGGAGGAAGATTATGTTAAAAAGAGCAAACAAAGTTGCAGCTTTATTAATTGCTGCTTCATCAATGTTATCACTTGTACCAGCTATGGCTGCTGATACTACTACTAAAAAATTAAATACTAATGATGGTACTATCGAAAGTGCTGTTGCATTCAGCGATGGTAAATATGTATACCAAGGGTATAAGAGCGATGATGATAATAACTCTATCTATTATAATGATGGATCTAAAGACAAAGAATTAGATGATATTCAAGATGCTGATATTCAAGGTGCATATGATAATAAGTATGCTTTTGCTGAAGATGGAAGCGATCAATACTTAGTAGATCTAACAAATGGATCTGTAACTGATGATACTACTCCAGATGATGATTTAGATACTGCTGAAACAAAATTAAGAACAAACTTAAAGAAGACAGACAGATATGGTCAAATTGACGCAAGTGCTGTTTCATTATCTAGAATCGAAAAGGGAGCAAAATTCGGTGATACTTGGTACTCATATACAGCTACTCCAATAAGCACTGCTGATGGAAAAGATTATACACTAAATAATCAATTATTCGGATTTACTAACCAAGCAGGAAAATATATAGATATTTCTACTACTGCAAACATCTATGCTTATTCTGCTACAAAAGGTAAAGTAGTTAAAATCGATGACTTCACTAATGATTACACTGATGTAGACAGCGATACTAAGTTATCAGCTACATTAGCAGCAGCACCACAAGTTTTAACTCAAGATAAAGATAATTTCTATGTAAAAGTAACTGTTAATGTTTATGATGCAGCAGCTACTACTCAAGTAGGAACAACAACTTCTGCAGCTGCAGTTTTTGGTGATGCTAGTGCAAATGTTCTTACAACACACACATATATCCAAAAGATCTCTAAAGCACAAGGAGATCAAAAAGATGATGCTTACCTTCCAAAGACTGTAACTTCTTATGAAGTAACTAAGGGTATACTTGATTCTGGGGATGCAGATGATGCATATGATGCAATCAATGCTGCAGATGATTTCTCAGTAGTTAATGGACAATTATTAGCTATAGTTAACTCTGGAAGCAATGTTAAAGTAACTTCTATCGATTTAAAGAAAGATAAAGTTAACTTTGAAGGATCTAATAAGCCTACAAGCAGCAAAGTTGATGTTTACTTAGCTGAAAAGAATGATTCAGATGATGTTGATGTAAATAGCGATAAAGCTTATGACATAGACGTAGACGGAAACGTATGGGTTGTTGCTGACGGAAAAATTTATGAATTTAAGAATAATGAAATGACTAAAATATATACTTGTGATTCTTCATTAGATTCTTTAAGCATTTATGATGCAAACAACTTAGTAGCTTGGGAAGAAAATGGAGATATATATTCAACTGTTAGTGGAACTAGTTCAACAGATCCTACTACACCAGTAGATCCAGCAAAAACTGGATGGGACAAGCTAGCAGATGGAACTTGGAACTTCTATGATGCAACTGGTACTAAAGTTGTTAACAAATGGATTAACGATGGTGGTGTTTGGTATTACTTAAAGGCTGATGGTGTCATGGCTACTGGTTGGTTAAATGACAACGGAACTTGGTACTTCTTAAATGGATCAGGCGCTATGAAGACTGGCTGGATAAATGATAATGGTACTTGGTATTTCTTAAAATCATCAGGTGCTATGGCTACTGGATGGGTAAATGATAATGGTACTTGGTACTACTTAAATTCATCAGGTGCTATGCTTGCTAATACAACTGTTGATGGTTATGTATTAGGAGCTTCAGGAGCTTGGATTAGATAATTAAATTAAATAGCTTATAAATTATAAAATAAACCTATAATAAATATCTTAAAGCTTGAATTTCTGCACGCTCTTAGCGGAAATTCAAGTAAAATTCCCAAATTTCTTTCTTAAATTTTTTGTATGTTGCTGGAGGTGAAAACTTCCAGCAACTCTTTTTTATATATCATTTCTTTGTGAAATGTATTATTATATCTACCACCTCTGAACTGCTGCCAATTCTTATAGGTGGTCCCCATGTCCTTGCACCACTGGACACTATAACTTGAAGCTCCTTCATTTTTAAATAACCATAATCAACTTTAAAAACTTTATTTGTAATCAAGCTGAAGGGAAACATCTGTCCCTTATGTGTATGTCCAGATAGCTGCAAATCTACTCCAGCTTCTTCTGCTTCTTCTAAATCAACAGGCTGATGATCCAAAGCAATAATAGGCAGCTTTCTATCTATATCCTCCATTAGCACGGATACCTTTTTACGTTTCTGCCTGCTGATTCTTTCATAAAATTTATCTTCTCTTCCTATAAGGTAAAAACTATCAGCTATTTTAACAGTACTATCCCTAAGCACATTAACTCCCGCCTGCTTAAATCTTTCTATGCGGTATGCTGAATCACCTTTATCATCGTAGTCATGATTTCCTAAAGAAGCATAAATTCCATATGTACTCTTTATCTTTTTAAAATTATATTCCTTAAGTTTAAGCTCCTTAAAATCTCTATCACGGTTAGCATCTATAATGTCACCTGCAATTAATACAATATCAGGCTTTATTGAATTAATTTTATCTACTAATTTTTTCATGCCCTTATCCTGCAGACTGTTAAGATGAATATCTGATAAAAGTGCTACGTGCAGTTCTTCCAAAGTGCCTACTTCTTTAGGAATCTCTATATCATATGAAGTTACTTTTAAATTCTTTGCATTTATACTTCCATAAGCAAGCAGACCTAAAACAATAACAAGCAGCAGCAGACCCGCATTGAAGGAACTAATAAAATCCATATCTATACTCTTATTAAGTAGCCCAATTATCCTAAATATAGTAATAAATATTGTGAGGTAAACCATTGACCCAAACCAATACGAAGAGGCTAGATAAGAGCTCTTCTGCAAATAACGTGGCAAATAGCGGTTCCATATTACTCCTATTAAGCTCCCTACTACAAGCAAAGAGAAAATAATCCAATATACATTTTCACTTACAAAAGGTATTTCTATAAATATAGTATTCCAAAGCCAGGCTCCAATATAATAGTTTATACCTCCAAACAGGGCTATTACTGCACCTATAATAAAATAAAATCCCATGCTCATACAGCTCCTTATCCTCATAGATTACAAAATCTTATATTAAATCATGCCTATCTTTCTTAAGCATAATTTCCTTAAATTCATCTCTAGAGATTTTTTCATCATAATAATCTAATTTTAAATTCACAAGTTCTAAAAGTTCAGTGTATTTTTTTATTTCTTTTTGTATTAAATCCTTTTGATCCTGAATGATATTTCTTCTTTCTGCCTTGGTTTCATCTCCCTTAACGCAAAGTTTAACGTAATTTTTTATGTATGCAATAGACATTCCCATGGTTCTCATGCAGTTAACAAGCTGAATCCATCCCAAATCATCATTTGTATATATTCTTCTGCCGTTATCATCGCGCTTAACAAAGGGCAATAATCCTTCACGTTCATAATATCTTAATGCATATGCTGATATATTTAATTTTTGTGACACCTCTTTTATTGAATAGCTCATAATTATCTCCTTAAGAATAATCTATAAATTTTATATCAATTAGTATAGTAACAATTATAAGAATTAAACTAATTATAAATCAATATTTTTTTAATTATATGTTGACTTACAGTGCAGTGTAAGAAATATACTGGGGACATGGTAAGAGATTTTAACTTCTCTTATGAATTGTTTCATCTAAAAGGAGGAAAAATACATGGAAAATACTATTCAAGCACCAATAAACTCAAAATATGACTTTTTCTCAACAGCTAAGGACGTTATAGGTAATATAAATTTACATGAAAAAACTGCAATTGTTACTGGAGGTTATTCAGGAATTGGCCTTGAAACAGCTAAAGTTTTAGCAGAAGCTGGAGCTACAGTTATAGTACCAGCTAGAACTATTGAAAAAGCAGAGAAGGCAGTAGCTAGAATTCCAAATATAGAACTAGAGACTTTAGATCTTATGAATCCTGCTTCTATTGATGCCTTTGCAGAAAGATTTATTGAATCTAACAGACAGCTTGATATCCTAATAAACAGTGCTGGAATTATGGCCTCACCGCTAATGAGAGATGAAAGAGGCTATGAAGCTCAATTTGCAACTAATCATTTAGGACATTTTCAATTAACAGCAAGACTTTGGCCAGCACTTAAAAAATCTGGTAATGCAAGAGTCGTTGCAGTTTCTTCAAGAGCTCAACGTCTAGGCGGAGTTAATTTCGAAGATCCGAACTTTGAACACATAGAATATGATAAATGGAAAAGCTATGCTCAATCTAAATCAGCTAATGTACTTTTTGCCGTTCAGCTTGATAGACTTGGAAGAGATTATGGTGTGAGAGCTTTTGCAGTTCACCCTGGCTTAATTCCTACTACAGACCTTGGCAGATTTAATGATACTGGAAAAATTACTAAGCAAGAAATTAAAACTGATAACAAAGCTGCAGACAATGACAAAAAATCTTCATCCAATGAGCAGGCAAACGAATTTAAAACAATTGCGCAGGGTGCTGCTACTTCTGTATGGTGTGCTACAAGCGATGAGTTAAATGAAATGGGTGGCGTATATTGCGAAGACTGCAATATTGCAGAAGCTGTTCCAGCAGATAGCGTAAAAGCAAATGGGGTACGTCCTTGGGCTATTGACCCTGATTATGCAAAGAAGCTTTGGCAGCTAAGCGAAAAACTCACTGGCGTGAAATTTGTATTTTAAGAATTAATAGTTCTCTATATTAATTATTGGTATCTATTATTTCCCTCCAGTTTACTCAGCAGTAAATACACTTAATTACTAGATTGGATATGCGTGAAATAAAAATACAAACCAGCTCTAATAAATTACATTGACAAAACCAGTTGTTTTAATAATTTGAAGCAACTGGCTTTTTATAGAATTGCTTATTTAAATGAAAGTTAATAATTTCATAAGTTTCTAATTTTGCTTACTATAGACTTTAACATATGCATTTTCCTAAGAACTTCAAATTAAAATACTTGTCCAAATATATAAATCTATTTCTTAACTTGGAAATCTATAGTGCAGCTATTTTTCATTCTATAATTATTTTCAACTCCTATTATTTCATATAGGTAATTCTGCGACATCTCTTTAATCCTTCCGCCAATTGCTTTATCAATATTAATTAAATCCTTCAGTAAATATTCACTGCTTAGCATTATAGGCAGATTATTTATATATCTATGATTTATGATTTCGCTTGTAATCCTTAAATCACTTTCTGTATGCCCATTTTTGAATAAATCATCTATGACTAATATTTCAGCATTCTTATATTTTCCGATTATACTCTGATATATATCACCATTTAAGACATTTTGCTTCAATTCTGTGATTGCATCTATATAGCTCATGTACACAACCTTTTTCTTCTTCTTACTTACAAAATTATTGATTAGTGCAACTAAAAGATGTGTCTTTCCAGCTCCACTGTCACCAAGCAAAGCCAATGAATTACCCGCCTCATCTTTAATGGTATCGAAGGCTAAAAAGTAATTAGTCGCAATATCCTTCATATTTTTAACCTTAGAATTCCATGGTTCAAAATCCTTAAAAGATTTTTTAATAGCACGTGTTCCAAGTCCTGTTGCTGCCAGCTGCTCTATTGCAAACTGTGCCTTGCTGCAATTGCACTTAGAATATGAATGTCTTTCCTTGTGATATATCCAGCCTGTATCATCACATAATATGCATCTAGTCGATTCCAAACTCTGTGAGCTCCTCATTTGTATAGTGGGTAAATTCGCGTTTTGGGAGCTCGATTCTAATGTCCTCTGCACCCTCATTAAACACTCCTCTATCCCTTTGGGTAAATCTTTTGCTATTTCCACTGCCTCCACTCTCCTTTTTCCATACTTCATAATTAACCTTATTGCTTCCCTCTTCCATAAACGTGCTTATTCCATTTTTTCTGCTTAAAAAATCAACTAAACTCCACTTATAACTAAAATAGAATTCACTCTTTAGTATTTCACTATAAACATCTATCGCCTGAATAATTTTGTCCTCTGAATAGTTTTTTAATGCCTTTGCTATTGCTTTCCCTATATCAATACTAAAAGTTTTATGAACTATTATTTTTTTGCTATTCCAATGACTATATATATTAATATTATTTATATCAGTATTGTTATTATTAGTATTATTAAGTGTGTGATTTACCGTTAGCGGTAAATCTGCTTTCGGTATAAGTTCTGACTGTATAAGGCTTTCTTCTGTTTCTTTGTTCTTCCTTATTACTTCTTCCGATACTAATTCTTTCGATTTTAAGCTCTGCTTTATATACCTGTCCTTTTGTAATCTATCTTCCACTAATTTAGGCTTTTCTGCTATAGACAGAACTGCTTCAGGCAACTCATAAAAAATATATGACATCTTACCAAATTCACCTTTATTTCCTTTTTCCTGATATCTTTTTAAATATCCCGCTTCCATTAATTCCTTTAAGTAACCCTTTATTTTAGAGAGTTTATCTTTTTTAGTTATAAAGTAATATTCTCCAGTGAATGTCCATTTATCATGATGCGCCAGCACATAGGCCATAAGTCCCCTTGCACCATAACTTAAATTTTCATCTGTTAATATCTCATTTAGTATCTGCGTAAAATTCCCTTTATGTTTTGCTCTATATATCGACACAATATCACCTACTTTATTTCAAAGTTATTCTAAAATACTTTTTATAACCTGATTTGTTAGCAATTCTTAGCTGCTTTCATAATAATATATGCTCAATTTTATTCTCATGTTTATCTCAATCCCCCTAAATAAAAATCATCTCTACTCTTACATAATATGTCAATTATATATCGTTGTCAACGATATATATTATCGTTTTTTATGTTTTTACTAGTAAAATTAAAAGAATAAAATTGAAGGCGAGTGTGAATCTGAAGATTTTTTATTCATATGCCTTTTTAAACTTATGCGAGAAAAATCTGGCAAGTTAATAGGAAATACTATACTCATTCGAATCATCATAATCTTCTCATGAATTTTAACGTTACAATTGTAACCTTAATTTAAATATAGTATAATGTTAGCAATAAAACACTTTATCCGCATATTGGTTAAGTATCACAAAAGAAAGGATATTGTCATGGAAAAAGGAACTAATAACGTGCAAAATATACTAACCAAAGAAAGCATTTTCACTGCTCTTATGATCTTAATGGAAACTAAGGACTTTAAAGAAATTTCTATTACGGAAATAACTAAAAAAGCTGGAGTTTCAAGAATGGCTTTTTATAGAAATTATGATGAGAAAGAAGATATCATAGGAACTTATCTTGAAGAGCTTTTTAAGGAATACTCTAAGGAAATATCAGGCTATAGCAACTCAGATGATAATAACAGCATTGAAAGTCTTCGCCTATACTTCTCTTATTTTAGAAAACATGAGAAACTGATTTCAAATCTAATTAAATCAAATTTAATAAATATGCTTCTTGAAAAATGCATTGATTCTCTCTACACCCTATCTAGGGAGACTTCCTGCGGTGAATCTTATTCTCCAGAAAAGCAATCCTTTTGGATTGAATATATGGCTGGTGGGTTATATACCGTACTGATTAAATGGGCTAAAGGCGGCATGAAGGAAAGTGACGAATATATGGCTGAAGTCATCTCTGAATTTATACAAAATTAGCCTTATAATTATTAGCTATATTATAGTCAAATTCATATCACTTTCGACCTTTAATTTTATGTTTTCTCATATCTCTGCGAAATAAAGATGACTCAATCACATGGTTGAGTCATCTTTATTTTAATCTATTATTTTCACAAGCTTCTATATGTATGTATCTCTTATTAAAGAATATGATTATATCTTTCTAAAATTTCATCTCTAGACTTTAAAATTATTTATTTCTTCTAACATTTGATTAGTCATATCATTGAGTATTAATGCCGCTGAAGCTACCTCTTCTGTTGTTGCATTCATTTCTTCAGATGATGCCGAAATCTCCTCAGATGACGCCGATACTTCCACTGAAACAGAAGACACATCTTCTATTCTAATCAAAATTTCATTTTTATCCTTTTCTATATCCTCAGCAGAATTTCTAACTGTTTCAATTTTTGGAATCACTTCATCTACTGCTTGTATTATTTTTTTGAAGGAAGTCATTGAGTTATCTATAATACTAGTTTGATTCATCATTTCATTATCTATTGTAGCTGATTCCTTAATTATAACTTCAGCATTTTTTGCTATTGCATTTATCAATTTATTAATATTTTCTGATGAATCTTTTGATTGTTCAGCAAGCTTTCTTATCTCGTCTGCAACTATTGAAAAGCCTCTTCCAGCTTCCCCTGCTCTAGCTGCTTCTATAGCTGCATTTAAGGCTAATAGATTAGTTTCTTCTGCAATGCTATTTATTAGGGCAGTAATTTCATTTATTTGATTTATATCATTTCCAAGGGCCATAATTTTTCCATAAAATTCTTTAAGCAAATTACTTGCATTTGTAACTGATCTGTTTAATTCATTCATTTCGCTACTGCTGTCACCTGCCATTGAACTAATTTCTCTTGAGTTTTTATCAACAACTTGTATTTCTGTCACCATTCTAGATAGCTTATTACTAAATTCATTAATGGTCTCTGATATATGTATTAATTCCTCCGACTGATCACTTGCACCTTGTGCCACTCCTGATATTGCTCCTGTAACATTTTGTGCTATATTAGCTATTTCTTCTGAAACAGATGATAAATTTTCCGATTGTTCGCTGATGCTTAAAGAATTTTCTTTTATTTTTTTAATCATTTCTCTCAAAGATTCCTGCATTGATTTCATGGAATTAGTCATAACACCTACTTCATCCTTTGATCTCAAATACTTAGCATAAACCGTCTCACATAGATTACCTTGTGCTAATAACTCTAAATGTTTAGAGGTTAATTTTATTCCTTTAGATATATTGTTAGAAATAATGAGAACTGTAATAAATCCAATTAATATAAATAGTATAGCTGATAGTACTGTTGAAAGCTTTAAGCTGTCTAATTCTGATAATATTTCAGTTTTTTCAACTGCAATCCCTACGGACCAATCAGTTCCCTGCACAGGAGCATACCCAACATATTTATCTGCTCCATTATACTTATATTCACCTATGCCTGTTTCCTTAGTTAGCATTTTATTTTCCACATCGGCAAATGATTGTAACCCAGCATCTTTTTTTGCTTCTTCAATTATATTTGACATCTGCAAAACTAAATCTTTATTCTGATTTGCAATAGTTGTTCCAACTCCATTTACCATAAAAGCTGTACCCGTTTTTCCAATTTTGACCTGATTAGTTAGATCACTTAATCTGTTTCCATCTTGTTTTTCAAGCAAAGCACCGATAATTTCATTATTATATTTAATAGGAACTGCATATATAACAACGATTGATCCATCAGTTTTACTTACTATTGGATCTGTTACATTGCTTTGCCCTGACATTGCTTTTTTGAAATAATCCTTTTCTGAACAGCTGCTCTGTAATCCATCTGAATTAATTGAATTTCCATCTTTATCTACTAAAATTAATTTAGCTCCATCAATTCTTTTATTTTCACTCAAAAGAATAGGCACCTTTTTATCCCATGGAATATTAGGATCTTTTATGTCATCTCTTGCTGCAATTGCCTCTAGCACATTTAAGTCGCCTTTAATTAATCCTTGAATATTACTTGCAGTCTGCTCTGCAATTTTAGGTAAGGTCTTTCCTAAGTTGGATTTTAGTGCATTTGATGACATGATAAAAGAAATTGCACCTAATACCATACACGTGAAACATATTAATATGCTTATAGATACCATTAACTTTGCTTTTATACTTTTCATAGATATCTCTCCATTCTTATTTTCCTTTTAAATTTACATTATTGTTAATTGTCAAATGTATATTGTTAATTAGAATATATATAAATTAAAGTATAGTTTTATAGCCTCAATAAATTTTTATTCATTGAGGCTGTAAAATCGCTTGTCTTCTATAATTTTAAAAGTATCCTTAATTAAAATGTATTTACCTAATCCAATGCTACCTTGAGTACAATCTTCTTTACCTGACATGGATCATCAATTGCAATACATGCTTTATGCCCGTCTTCTGGATAAAATACAACGAACTGCCCTTCATTAACAATAAGATCATTTCCACTAGCGTTTTTATATAATGCTTTATCACTCTTAATTAGATCATCTTCCGCTAAGATAAGTTTATGTATTGGAAGATAGCTCATTTTTTCAATCCCACTTACAATAAATTGAATATCAATATAGCGTTTATGAGACTCAAAGCGACATAAACCTGACTCCTTTGTTGTATAAACTTGTACTAAGGCAAATATATCTTCACCTTCAATTAAGTGTTTTCCTGTTTCCAAAGCTTGTAAATCATTTTCTTGTAGAAATTTAAAAGCCCTTCCCATCTTGTCACTTTCCTTGTAATAATGTTTAAAATCTTTTAAATCTGCAATAATCATCTTGTATCATCTCCTTTTAATGTAACTCTAAAATGATTATAATCTTATATTTTTTATATAGTTATTCATCTATTTAATATCCTCTCACCTATTCGTTTCTGAAATATAAGATATATATTTTTTTACTAGCAGCTTAATTCATATAAGTACCACCATTTATATTTATAGATTCACCCGTTATGAAATTAGACTTATCTGAAGCTAGAAATAAAACAGCCTCTGCTACATCTTGAGCTGTTCCTATTCTTCCTAATGGAATCTTAGCAAAAACCTGTTTGCGATATTCCTCCGTCCATTGTTTGGACATATCAGTTTCTATAGGCCCTGGGCAGACTGCATTAACGCAAATATTATGTTTAGCCATTTCCAAAGCTAAATGCTGTGTAAGATAATTTACACCTGCTTTTGATGCTCCATATGAAGGTGATGCATTACGATGTGGAGTTTTAGCTGTGGTTGACGATACATTTATAATTTTTCCAGACTTCTGCTCTATCATATATGGCAAAGCAGCACTGCAAGAATAAAAAGTACCATTCAAGTTTGTATTAATGACTTTCTGCCAATCTTCTGGATTAAGTTCTAGTGTAGGTATACGAGTGTTTATTCCTGCATTATTTACAAGAATATCAATCTTTCCAAAAGCATCAACAGCCTTTAAAGCAGTTTCTTTAGCTGTATTAGAGTCTGATATATCGCCAATATGAATTATACATTTCTGGTTAAGCTTCTCTATCTCCAAGGCTACTTCCTTAAGCAGGCTTTCTGTATTTCCTGTAATTACTAACGATGCTCCATTCTTAGCTAAAGTTAAAGCAATTTCCCTTCCGATTCCCCTGCTTGCACCTGTTACTATTGCAATCTTTCCTTCTAATAACATCTAATCCCTCCTTCTAACTTACTCATTGTTTAATACTTATCTTTTAAATTTAAAACATAACCTTCTTCCTAAATCACATATAGATAGTTACTTTCCTTCTTTAATCCATTCCTCAGAAATGCAGACATATTTGATATATTGTCTAAAGTAAGTAAATGTAACATTTATTTTTCCATCTACAGTTTGTTTTACAGAAGGATATGAAAATTCACGATTTACTTTTTCTTTAGAATTATTACTCATGCAGTAACCATCACCAACTTCAATATTTCTCTTGTATGGCCAGGTCTTTCCTCCATCTTCTGATATTGCAATTGCAAGTGGAGCTCTTGGTGTTCCCCAGAAAGCTGTTTTTCTTTCAGTACCATTATTTTCTGGAACAAAAGCACTTTCTTCTGCACTGCTTTCAGTTTCTGTAGTATCTTCTTCATCTTCTATCTCATCGTATAATGAAGCTCTACGTTCTGTAGCCTTTTCAGCGTTAATATCATTAAACACTAATGCTAAATGACCATTATCAAGCACTGTAAATTGGATAGAAGAATTATTGTTTGGTAATTCTGTAGGAACTGGTTCTGTCCATGTTCTTCCATTGTCAGTTGATCTACTCATATATATATTATCTGCCCAGCGGCTTCTATATAAAGCTAATAATGTACCATCATGCAATTTTTCTACATTCATATGAACACAGCCTGTGCTATTTGGAACTTCATATTCAGACCAAGTCTTACCATTATCATTTGAAATTTTAACAGCACTTACATCATAATCACCATTCCATTTTTGTCCTTTTGGTGTATAGCAATAGAATATTGGAATAAGCCATTCAGAATTATCTAATACAATTATTGGCTGACGTACAAAGGTACCTGGTTTATTAAATAAAACCTCTATTGGTCCCCATGTATTTCCGTTGTCTTTAGATACTCTATATCTAACTATAGCCGTGTCTTGATTTCCTGATTTTTGTGCTGTATATACAAGCCATAAGTCCCCGTTAGGTGCTGGGAATAAAATAGGATTCTGCTCTGATCTATTAGGATCTTCTGATAATTTCACTGGTTCTGTCCATTTTGTTTCCCCTTTATTTAATCTTGACATGAAAATTGATATGTCTGCTATACCTTCCTGAGTTCCTGAAAACCATACACATAATAGATCCCCATTAGGTAAAGGCATTACATTTGATGCATGATTTTGAATACAGAAGGATGGTAATGCTGCTTCTACTCTATCTAAATCTCCATCAACTTGATATAACTTTCCTTGCTCTATATTAACATCATTTTTTTCTATATTACTCAAATTAATCACTCCATTATATTATATTTTGCTAATTTTTTATATTTAGAATGTTACTTTACAAATAAGTTTAACCTCATAATAACTAATGAAACAATATACTTTTATATTATTTCACTAGTTATTTTTATGAGTAAATAAACACTTTTTAACTAACTGCTTCCTTCGGGTTTTCTACACGCTTCTTATTTCCGCCAAATAATCTGTCTATAATCATTACTATAATTGGTGTAACTATAGCAACATATATATTATCAATTCCATATGGATTACCCATTGCGTACCATACTGAAGTTGTAACACATGCAATTCCAAGTCCTAAGGTTGCTCCACGATTGCTATTAAACATTGGAAGGAAGAATCCCATAACTGCAATTATAGCTATTGTTAAACGAAGCGCTTTAGTGAAGAATGACAATGAAAGTATTGATGGAAACATGAATACAAATAGTAATGGTGCAAAACCAATTATTAATGAGAAAACTCTAGTCATCTTGAATTCCTTTTCAGCAGTAGGTTTACAATATGGTACATAGAAATCCTTTACTACCAAGGAAGCAATTGATAAAGCAACAGTACTTACACTTACAAATATTGATGCTACTAACGATGTAGTAACTACTCCTGCTAGGAATGGACTCATGCCATTTATGAAAATTGGTAATGCATATACGCTCTTCATATCTGGGTAAAGATACTTAGCTGCAACTCCTATTATTCCAAGAAAAATAGCAATTGGTAAACATAATACTCCAGCATATACAGTTGATTTCTTAGCTTCTGCTGCACTTTTAGTTGATGAAACAGCTTGAATGATGTATTGAGTTGAGAATATAGCACCTACTGTTGCAACTACCCAGGCAATTACTGTGCTTGCTCCGATATGTCCATCCCATGTAAAATAAAATGATGGCATATTTTTAATCATTGGGGTAATTCCACCTGTTTGAGATAATGCAAATACTAAAATTAATATAACTCCAAAATATTTTAATGCTGTATGTAAAATTGTCACATATGCGATACTCTTCATTCCTCCAAAGGCGAAATAGAAAGTACTAACAATTGCAATAACCACATATGCTATTGGTAAGTTAATTGAGAATACGCTAGATATTGCTGCTGCTCCACTAATATAGTTTCCAACGTTTACAAGAAGCAGCGCATAAATCATAATGAGAGAAACTGCGATTTTTGTTGATTTTCCAAACTTTTGTTCAATCATTCCTGAAATTGTAACCTGACCTGAATTATACATTCTCTTAACCATGAATAATCCGAAAAGTACAAATCCAATTGTAGCAGCTACTGTTGACCAGGCAGCAGCTATCCCTGATGTGAAGGCTTCCTGTGCTGTTCCCACTGTAGACTTAGCACCAATGTACTCTGACATCATTAAAATTCCCACGATAAATGCAGGCATAGACTTAGCAGCCGTCATAAATTGTTCATTAGTTTTGCTACGTAATTTAATTGTTAACCATGAAGTAAATATAATATAAACTATTATCATACCACCTATAAGCATAAGACTTGATGTTGAAAAATGTTGGTTCATTTAATTCATCTCCCTTAAATTTTTATGATGTTATTTTTCAGTAAGTCACCTATATTTCTATAAGTGACTTAAAAAGTCTCAAATTTTAATAATCTTATTGTTTAGGTGCTAATTCTGCACCAGATTGTATAGCCGCAATCATACTTGTTTCATCAGCAATATTTTTCCCCGCTATATCAAAGGCTGTCCCATGATCTACTGATGTACGAATTATTCCACCCTTTAAGCCTACAGTTATATTAACTCCATCTTCAAAACCAGATACCTTAACTGGCACATGACCCTGATCATGGTAGCAGGCCACAACTATATCAAATTCTCCACGGATTGCACGGAAGAACACTGTATCTGCTGGATAAGGTCCAGTTACATTAACACCTTCAATAGCAGCTTTTTCTATTGCCGGAATTAATTTTTCTTCTTCTTCACCATATCCAAACATTCCATTTTCACCGCAATGAGGATTAATACCTGCTACAGCTATTCTTGGATTCTTATTACCTGCGCTCTTTAATGTGTCGTTTGCAAGATTTATAACCTTGTAAGTACGATCTGGATTTATAGAATTAATTGCATCTATTAATCCTTTATGAGTTGTAAGGTGAATTACCTTTAATTTAGGTGTTGTAAGCATCATAGAATAATCTTCAGTTTCTGTTAAATCTGCAAGAATCTCAGTATGACCTGGATACATATGACCACCTAAATGAAGTGCTGCCTTATTTAATGGCGCTGTACAAATAACTTGAATTTGTCCTTCTTTTGCTAAATCAACAGCTTTTTTTATAAACTTAAATGCTGCATCTCCGGCTTTAGCAGAAAGTTCTCCAAAAGGAAGATCAGCTGGCAGCAAATCTAAATCAATACAATCAATTGTTCCAACATCAAACTTACATTCACTAGTATTTTCTACTTTATTAAAATTTACCTTTGATTTAGTGACAGCAGCTGCCCTCTCTAAAATTTTTAGATCTCCAATTACAAGTGGTCTGCAAATATCATATACAGAGTTGTGTTCTAATGCCTTTACTATAATTTCTGGGCCAATTCCTGCTGCATCTCCCATTGTAATAGCAATTATAGGTTTCATATTGTGCCTCCTTTAAGTTTATTTAATGCATTTACCATAGCCAGCTTACTCCCAAAGTTTCCAGCCTTGGTAACAGCATAAATTTCTTTTTTACTTTTTGTATAACCAATTGGAATGCCAGGTTCTACTTCATCCATTAGACGAAGCACCTTTACATCTAACTTATCTAAAACTTGATATGCAGTATCTCCTCCTGTAAGGAAAAGATGATTTATATCTAGACTATTAATTAACTCCACCGCTAATTCGCCTAAGGTATCAGCAATAATATTACTTAGTTCTATGGTGCTTTTGCCGATTTCAGATCCTATAGCCTGTATTTCTTTAACATTATTTGAAGAGAAAAGTACAATATTCTTTTTTTCATTGAAAGCTTTTGCTGCTTCCTCTTTGAGCCTATTAATTTCTTTTTCCTTAACTTCATTATCTATTAATACCTCAGAGGAATTCATTTCAATCCCTATTACTTCTTTTACCTTTAACAACTGTTCTAACTGAACTCTTCCTATTGCACTTACACTTCCTACTACTAATAAGACAGGCTTTTCTGTTGGCTTAATTAATAAGTCAATGCCTTTTTGTTTTAACCCATAAACTTTTGGTAAGTAATTCATAAGCCCTGCAGATCCTACCCAAACAACAGAATATCTAGTTTTACAGATAAGCTCTGATAAGATTTCTAAATCAGAACCTTGAATCGAGTCTACTGTGACATAAGAAATATTATTTTTCTTAAATTCCTCTAACAAAGTGACAACCTTTTCAAAACCCTCATGCAAATCACCGCAAGAAATATGACCAATATCCTTATTAGACTGTTTTTGTATAAGTCTTGTTATATTTGAATCTCTTACAGGTGTTTTAGGATCATTTGCCACCTCTGTTTCATGCAATTGTATATTATTTAAAAAATGTATACCATCAATTATCTGGCGTCCATTTTGAGGGTATCCAGGAGCTATAAATACAAAGTCCGGCTTAAAAACATCATATACTGCATTAATCTCCTGACCTATATTTCCCCTCATGGTAGAATCAATTTTTTTATAGACTATATCATATTTTTCATCTTTTATTCTTTCACAAATATGTTTAACTTTTTCATATGCTTCTTTTCCAGACACAGATCGGCTATCTGTGTTATAAATAATAGCCTCTCCGTCTCCTTCTATACTTGAATTATTGTTTAAAATAACAGAAACGTCTAAACCATAATGTATAAGCTGACCACCACAATCACTTGCACCTGTTATATCGTCTGCAATAACTGCTAATCTTATTGATTTCATAATACTTTTCCTCTAATAACTTTCTATAATGAATCAAAGAATACTCTTATACAATGCACGAGCATCTTCTGGTGTGACCTTACGCATGTTATTGTCTAAAAGTCGTGTAACTTCCATTCCTGCTTTAACTAACACATCTAAGTCAGATGCTGGTACTCCAAAAGTAGATAAACTTGTTGGGATATCCAGATGTTTTACAATATGTTCAAGCTGTTTAATGATAAATTCACTTTTTTCTTCTATTGAAGTGCAAGCTTTTTCTCCATGAACACATCTATCATATGCTATAGCAAATTTTTCACGACATACTGGTTCATTAAATCTCATAACAGGTGCTAAAAGAATTGCATTAGAAACACCGTGAGCAATATGATATTTACCGCCAAGAGGGTAACTTAGTGCATGTACAGCTGTTGTTCCTGAAGCTGTTATTGCAACTCCTGCGTAGAAACTTGCAATTTGCATTTTATTTTTAGCTTCCATTGCTTCAGCATCATCACAGGCTGAAATGATATTGTTAAGAATTATATCTAAGGCTTCAAGAGCAAAAATATCACTAAAAGGATTTGCCTTATTACCAGTAAAGCACTCAATGGCATGAGCTAATGCATCTACACCTGTAGCAGCTGCGATTTTTCTAGGTAATTTTTTAATCATTATTGCATCTAAGATAACATAATCCGAAATCATTTCTTCATTTACTATACCTATCTTTAATTCTCTTTCTGGAACTGCCACAATTGCATTAGGTGTAGCTTCAGCTCCTGTTCCCGCTGTTGTAGGTATCACTAAAGTCTTTATACACTTTTTAGCTAATTTAGGTTGATCAAGCAATTCGTAAACTCCATACTCATCTGTTACAAGTATGCTGGCAAGTTTTGCAGTGTCTATAACACTTCCTCCACCTACTGCCATAATGAAATCAGCCTTACTTTCTTTAAATTGATCTACAAGCTTTTGTACTTCACCATATGTAGGTTCAGCTGGTAATTCATCAAGTATAATTATTTCAACTCCTGTTTCCTTTATAAAATTCATAGGATAATCTAGTAACCCTGCACTCTCAATTCCTTTGTCTGTAAAAACAGCTAATTTATTTACTCTATTTTCTAAAAGAATTGTTTTTATGTTTTCCAATGAATTTTCACCACTATATACAGCATGTGGCATTTTTAAATTATACCTATCAAGCATTTTATACGACCTCCCTTTCTTTATATTTCTGCTTTGTCTTTATAGTATTGAACCATTGCCTTAACTTTCTCAAGAGCTTCACCTGATAATTCAGCTATCGGAAGTCTCGGAGCTCCTACTGGAATTCCACTAAGTTCAACTGCTTTCTTTAATGATGCTGGAATTGATGATAGTGAGAAAGTATCTCTAAGTGGTTGTAAAGCTTCCTGAGCTTTTTGAGCTTCCTCTATACTTCCATTTAGCCAGTTGTTATAAATTGCTACAACTGTTTTTGGTAACATATTAGCGGTTGCTGCAATTGCTCCTACTCCACCTGCCATTAAAGTTTTTAAGATTAATGAATCTGTACCTGCAAGTACTGAAAATTCTTCATCCTTAGTCACATTAATATATTGTTCTATATTTTCAAATTTTCCGCTGCTATCTTTTATACCTACGATATTTTTAACCTTTGCTAATCTTGCAACTGTTTCTGGTTCTATTGTCATTCCAGTTTTTCCTGGTATGTTATATAAAAGCACTGGTATTGATACTGCTTCTGCTATTTTTTCATAATGAGCAGCTAGATCTTCTTGCGATGGAGTTACAAAATATGGTGTTATAACAGAAAGTGCATCTGCTCCAAGTGCTTCCATCTTTTTAGATAACTCAATAACTTCTGCTGTTCCATTTCCCCCTGTTCCAATCATAACTGGAACTCTTCCCTTCGCTTCATCAATAATTATCTTAGCTATATTTAATTTTTCTTCTTCGCTGAATAAATGAAACTCTCCATTTGTTCCGAGTGTGAAAAGACCATGAACTCCTGCTTCAATAAAATAGTTTGTCATTTCACGTAATACTTTTTCATTCACCTTTTGGTCACTATCTAATGGTGTTAACATAGCTGGGAATATACCTTTAAATTCCATTTTAATCCTCCTTTTATGAAACGCATCGTGCAATTGTTTTCATGAGTTTATTATATATTTATTCGTTTAATTTGTAAACACTTTTTCATAAAAAATATGTTTGAATTTATTTTTCGTCTATTTTGTTTAATATTTAAACAGTTTTATTCTTTGAATTCTTCCTTACTAATCAAAAAAATCTAAAACAAATTAATTTATGCTATTTAATTATTAATATTATTAACCAAAGCTTAATTGGAATATATATAGCATAATTAAAAAAGGGTATAAAAAAAGGCGCTTATTTTAATTTGCGCCATAAAGTGGTTCTCGTTATTTTCAGACGTTCCGCAGTACGAGTATTGTTCATTCCTTCTTCTATCCAAACCTGCTTAATAATCCTCTGTTCAATTTCATCTAATGAACCAGTTAAATCAATATTTAATTTTTCCGATGACATTTCCATATTAGAAAGCACCTTTTCAACATCTTCATCCTTTATATACGGCTCATCTGCCATAAGCACAAGCTCTCTAATTGCCTGCCTAAATTGATCCATATTACCCTTCCATTTAAAATTCTTAAGTATCTCTGTTGCCTCTTCTCTAATTCCAACAACTTGCTTTCCAAATTGCATATTAAACTCATTTATATAGATACGAGTTAGATTTTCTATATCTTCTTTTCTATCAGACAATGCTGGAAGATGCAAAGTTAAATTAGAGAGAATCTTATATAATTCATATTGAAAAGTTCCTTCTTCTGTGAGTTTTACAATATTCTCATCTGATGAAACAATAAATCGACACCCAAATTTATTTTTCACTAGGCAATTTACTAACTGTTTTTGAACCTCTATTTTTACTTTATGTATGTTCTTTAAAAAGACTGTCCCTACATCATCAAATATCGACTTTTCACCTTCTAAATCAGCTTTAAATAAGGCTTCAATGTTCTCATCTGAAATTATACTGCAATCAGCCACTAATAAGGGTTTATCTTTCTTGCTACTGTTAAAATGAATATATTTAACCAATTTTTCTTTTCCTGTTCCATTTTCTCCAATAATCCAAATTGGCTCCTCAATGTCCAAGTACTTTTCTATCCTTGTTAATGCATCTTTCATTTTTTCATTCTTAGTCACCAGCATGTTAGTTATATTAACTGATTGATTTTCATCAGTTGGTATTATTATCATTCCCGGAATATCTTTATAATGATTAAGTCCGCATTTTTCAATTCGGCATACTGCAAGTATAGAATCATCTTTAATTAAACTTCCTGTAATTCTCAAATATTCATTTTCTATATGTAAAACTGATTTATATCCACCATTTTCAAATATCTTACCAGCTAAACTTTCCAAGTTTAATAAATTTTTAAATTTGCTTATTTTTTCATCAAAGAAAGGATTCGAATAAATAACTGATTTGAGTCCTTTATCATAAACAATTATCCCGTTATTTTCACTATCAATAATTTTCTTAGTTATAGATAATTCCTTATTTACTCTTATGGAATGTTCGTAAACCTTCTGAGCATTTTTGAATGCCTTTGAAACACTCTCTTTACCTGATGTGAGCAAGATTCCATTTAGTCCCAAGCTTTCTGCCTTTTTTGCTGTAATAAAATCTCCAATTATAGCTTGATATCCTTCTTGTTTAAGTTTTATCAGCATAGGCTCTACCTCTGCTTCATCCTTTATTGTATAAGAAGAGATATTAACATCCAATATCTCACAAACTGTTGCAGCACCTGTTGAAATTGATGCGAATCCCACAATAGCAATCTTTCCCGGATAATCCTTCAAAAGTGTTAAAACTCTTAGCATATCATATCCTGAAATTTCAATCTCTATAACCGGAATTGAAACCACCTTTTGAATCATTTCTGCTGTACCACCACGGCTTATGATAACATCTGTATTATTTATCAATGCTTCTTTTGCTAATTTAACTCCCTTTTCCAGATCTCCAACTTCAACCTGCAACTCAAATTCTTCATTTTTGCCAACATCTATCATTAACTCCTTTAATCCTTCATAAGGAGCAATTGCCATAACTTTCATTACTTCACCCACTCAACAACATTACTACATTTTTTATTATAGCATACTCTTAGCAATAGTAGTCATAATCAAATAGATGTAATAATACGTCTCTTCTATAATGTACTTTTATATGTATCCTAATTATATAAGATATATTAAAGAGTTTGCACTGCATATTTTGTGTTCGTATTCATGTAAGTATTGATAATATAGTTTCATTATTTCAGCTTAAGTAGGCTCTGCGCTTTTAATATTGCTGACTTTATTTTGAGTTATATATCCCTCATATGGTACTAAGATTATTACACCTGTTTTATCAAATTTATAATTTGTTCCCTCAAGAGGCTCCATGCCTAATATTAAATTCATTCCCACAGCATAAATTACATCTGCAACCTTCTTAGTATCTTGTGCAACAGAACCATACATTTCTCCTTTCTTTATTAACTCTTGGGCTTCCGGCACTCCTCCAATTCCAAACACAAGAATTGTCTTTGATTTATCTTCTAAATTGTATCCATGCTTTTGTAAGGCTCTAATAGCTCCTATTGCCATAGAATCATTATTGGAAATTATACCTTCAATGTTATTGGCATACTTAAAAAACACTTGTTTTATTACATTTTCAGCTATATCTGGATTCCAATTAGCACTTACTTCTGTTAGTTCTTTTGTTTTAATTCCAGCCTTATTAAGTACTTCAGTCACCTGTTGTGTTCTTTCAGCAGTCACAAAACTTGTCGGCTGACCTTTGAGCAGAACATATTCCATTATATTGTTGTCATTTTTATCTATGCTTTTCCTATAAGTATTCCATGCATCAATAATCATCTCCCCTTGCAAGGTACCTGCCTGAACTGAATCAGTATTTATTGAAACAGCCTTGGGATAACTTTTAATAAACTTTGATATAGCAGGATTTATGTTAAAAAATATTATTGGAATGTTTTTTTCCCTTGCATTATCAATAATTTCTTCCGTCAGTTTAGGCTGCTCTTCCTCAAGAATACCTAGAACCAAAAGATCATAATTACCATTAATCATATTATTTATTATCTCAATCTCTTTTGCAGGATTGCCTTCTCCATTAAAAAAAACAAATTGAACATTGTCTCCATTCTCCTTTTGAACGTCCTCTAAACTTTTTTTAATACTCAAATTATATGGATTATAATAATTATTTAATAACACTCCTATTTTTATTTTCCTGTTAGTATTTGACGCAATACTTGTAATTTGTGTATTACAACATATTGATATAGTTATTATCATAGCTAAAATTATTATTCCTTTTAATCTCATCCTTCCGACTCCTTCGCATAACTTGTTCTTAATTATTAAATACGCTCAGAATCTTCTAACTATATAACAAAATAAACATCTATATATGCTGTCATCTGATCTCCTAAAGTAAGATAATAATATACAGGTATCATATAGCTTGAATAAAATAACTTTTTTGCTTCTTGTACATTAGCTTCTATTGACCTTATTACAAGTTGTTGATTCCTAAGACTTATAATGTAGCTGTCCGCAATGAGCATAATCTGTTCTGAAAAAAACACATCTGCAAAAGAATCTCTATATGTGTTTGTATTCCTTTGCAAATTTTCTCTAACTCCTTGCATCTGTTGAATATAATTCTGAATATTTGTATTTGTTGCTTGTAATTGTTCCGTTGTTAGATCTGGACTTATGTCAATTACAGTTAAATTAGAACGTATGGTTTTAATCTGCTGAAAATCATTAAGGATACCTTCTTTAGCCTTCAAATCTGTTACTTTTGGTCCAAAAGGTGCAGTTTTAACTTGTGCATATGCTGGATTTCCTATTGAAAAGGTCATAAGCAATATAAATATTATTAATCTCTTCACTTGTTTTCTCATTATCAGCTCTCCTTTTTATAGAAATTGTGTTCTTTTAGAAACTAATTCTTATTTATGGTTAGTTATTTTAAAAAATTTTATTCCCTATACAAATTCATAACCTTAAATATTTTGCTTTTTCTAATTAAGAACCAATCCTATCTATAAAAAATTTTAAAATAAATGAGATTTTTTTATGTAAAATCTAAAAAGCATCCATATATCCTTTATGAAAACAAAGTAAAGGAGGTAGTAATCATGGCTGTAACAAAATCAATTCAAACAACATCTTTAAGCATTGAGGTTCAAAAAAGCGTAGATAAAGCTGGGGATCCAATCTATGCTAAAAAGACTTTTTCCAATGTGAAGACAGATGCAGCTCCTAAAGACATCTACGATGTTGCTGAAGCAATAAAAGGTGTTTTGGATTCTAAGACTAGAGATTGTTTTATCAATGAGTCTTCTAGTCTTATCACTGCTTAGTGTGCTAATACTGTAAATTAATAAAGATTGGAGGTGAATTTAATGGAACAAGCTTTAGCTATGACTTTTTTAACTGCAGATGGTGAAAAAAGTACTTTAAGCATCTCTGGCGTTAGAGATAATCTTGCCAAGGATGAGATAAATGCACTTATGGACACTTTAATTGCCAAGAATATTTTCAAAACTAATTCTGGTGATTTCGTTAAAAAATCCGGTGCTCAAATAACTCAAAGACAAGTTACTAAATATGATGTAGCTTAGACACAAGGAGATAATAACTTCAAATGTACCTTATATAACTAAAAAATAGAAGGCTGTCTATAAAAATGAACCACACCCTGTCAAGCAGACAGGATGCAGATCAAAAAGACTGCCTTCTATTTTTTTATTTAGTAATAAGTAATCTTATCAGTAAATGAAATTCTTAGATCATAAGAAACTTTCGTTATCAGTTCGGTTTTAGTTAGTAATTCAAACATTTTAATACATAAGCCGGCGGCATATATAGTTCTAGGTGATTTAATATATTCTATTAGAAATTTTATTAACTTCAAAATTAATTCCTCCTTAATTTTTCTCATAAAGACCACTTCTTTATTTTTTCTTTCAGATTGTCTTAATTTAGTATAAATACTAAGTATTAAAATTCCCTTTAGAAAAGTCTTAAGAATTCTTAAATTTATCTTATCTTAAAAAAATGGCACCTACTATTTAGTAGATACCTTTATAGGATTCCTCATTAATTATTAAATTTATAACTTCAGCTTGTACTATTTTTAAATTAAAAATTTATCCGCATATAAACTAACTTCTTACTTTATTTCCTATATAATTTTATAATTAGTTTTTCAAGTTTATCAAGAACCTTGCTCATAAGTTCCTCCAGCTTTATATATATTCTAATCCCAGCATATGCATTTGATTTTCTAGCTGCCTCTTTATATTCCTCAGCTAAGTTCTCTTGTCCATATAGTTTAAAAAACAGATCATCAATTTCTTTATTATCCATATCTTCACCTTCTTATATGCAATAATAAAATCATTTATTTTTTAAAAAAGCTTGTCTTTATCTATTATTATATATAATTTCCAATATATTTAAAGTATCTTTTTAAGTCTTATCTTTTTTTGCTAAACTCTCTTCTCCTATTCCATAAATGCGCTGAATATGTACTCATCATTACAATAAACACTGCAATGATTATTGCATTACCAACTAGGTTTACAATACTATTTCCTAAAAAACTATTTAGGAAAATCTTAATATCCCTTAAGAAGTTATAAACGATTCTTACTTTGCAACAGCTTATATATTTGTTATATAAAGTTTAGAAGTTGTTTATACATAATTAACATCATAAATGTATAATCGTAATAAAAATCATAATAAAAAAAGAGCTTCCTATAGAGTGTACTCTATAGTTTATATTAAAATAGGCAGGTGAAAATAATGAGTTATTCAACAAAAGATGTCACAGAAAAATTAAGTATTTCCAAGCATACTCTCCGCTATTATGAAAAAGAAGGATTACTCTTTCCAATTGCACGTGATAAAAACGGTAATCGCGAATATAGTGATTTAAATTTAGAACAATTAATCTTAATACGCTGCATGAGATCAACAGGTATGTCAATTGCTTATATAAAAGATTATATAACCATGTGTGTTGAAGGCTACTCAACACTTCCTTCAAGAAAAGAAATGCTTCTATTACAAAAAAAGATTCTTGAGGAGCAAAAGAAAGAAATACAGGAGAACCTGAAAGTGGTTAATTTAAAACTTAAGTATTATGAAGACCTTGAAAACAATGGTCCTGAGGAATATGACATCCTTATTAGCAAAAAACATGATAACCTCACTGAAAAACTCATGGAGCTGCTAAACAAAAAAAATAATTCCTAGGTTATATAATATACTGCAATAATGCTTTCATGGTTAAATGAATTATGAAATTAAAGTAATAGCTCATTTAATGCATAACATAAGCTTGCGGTATAAACATATATAAAAATTTTATAAGAATGGATGTGTTATTAATGAAGTTAATGAAAGCAGTTCAAGTTAGTGCACCAGGTAAAGATTTTGAATTAGTAGAAAAGGAAATTCCAAGTCCAGCTGAAGGACAGGTAAGAGTAAAAGTTTTAGCCTGCGGAGTCTGCCATGGAGATGCTATGGTTAAAGATGGAGGACATTTTCCTGGCCTTGAATACCCTCGTATTCCTGGACATGAAATTATTGGAGTTATAGATGAAATAGGCCCTGGAGTTAATGGCCATCAAATAGGAGAACGTGTTGGTGTAGGCTGGCCTGCAGGTATAAGCTATGATGGCGGTTTTGCTGAATACATGGTAACCACAGCTCAAGAATTAGTAATGATACCAGAAGAATTAAACGAAATCGAAGGTGCACCACTTCTTTGCGCAGGAGTTACTACCTTTGATGCCTTAAAAAATTCTGGTGCAAAACCTGGTGATGTAGTTGCAATTCAAGGTATCGGAGGCCTTGGACATTTAGCTATTCAATACTCTAAGAAGATGGGCTTTAAGACTGTTGCTATTTCAAGAGGCGCAGATAAAAGAGAACTTGCTGAAAAGTTAGGTGCTCAAGTATTTATAGCTACAGAAAACGCAGATGCAGGTACTGAATTAAAAAAACTCGGTGGAGCAAAGGTCATTCTTGTAACTGCACCTAGTAGCAAAGCTGTATCAGAATTAATGAGCGGTCTTAGTTTTGACGGAAAAATAGTTATTGTTGCCGGAATAAACGAACCAATTCAAATTCCTGCTACTCAATTACTAGTTGGCAGACAAAGCATACAAGGCTGGGTAGCTAATGACCCCAATGCTAGAAAAAACACTATAGACTTCAGCCTGCTTACAAATGTACACCCAATGATTGAAACTTTCCCATTAGAGCAAATAGACTTGGCATATGAAAAAATGATAAATGCAAAAGTTCACTTCAGAGCTGTTTTAACTATGGAGTAATTTATTAAATTTAATTATATAGATATCCAACTTTGAACTTAGTGCACCCAACAGTTCAAGTCAAATAGATAATTATTCCGTATATAAATTTTAATAAAGATAAAAATTTGTCACAATTTTGACACAATGTATTACTATAATAAGAGTATAGATTTTGTAAATCTTTTTTTCATAAATATAGACCCATAAATAAATATAGAACCGAAGAAAAACACACATATCCCCTATGTGTGTTTTTCTTTATTTAATATTTGAATTATCGAACTTAGTTAAATTGTGCATGTAATTTAACTTTCTTTTATATCTGGTTTCTATAATTTTCTCTTTGAGCTTCATCCTTAACATGTCACTTGTAACTTATAGCTGTTTATATATTTGTATACATACCTTTATACAAAACTGATATTGCTGCTGCTATAAGGATAATCCCCATAAAAGCAGGTGTAGCATGTCCAAGTGACACATAAATTTGACCTCCAATGATAGGCCCAATCATTCTTGCTAAAGCCTGAATAGACTGGCTGCCTCCTTGAATCCTTCCTTGTTCACTAGAATCCACAGACTTGGAGAGAATTCCATTGAACGAAGGTCCAAAGATGGAATCACCAAAACCAAATATGAACATTCCAGCAATAAAAAGAGGATAGAAAGAAAGCATAGCGGATGCTGCAATAAAACCATAACCTATAATCTCCGAAGTCATTCCAAGAACTGCTATCTGTTTATCACTAAGTTTCATCAAGAGCTTTGGCATTATGAGACTTTGTGAAATAATATCTTGGAAGCCTATAATTGAAAACATAAGTCCTATTAGTGCAGGCTGAAAACTGAAAGTATCTATTGTAAATTGTGAAAGAACCGCCTGTAAAGATCCGTTTGGTATCCAAAGCAGGAATCCTGATACAAGCAATCTTTTCAAGTTTTTCATGGAAAGTATGCTTGCGAGCTGTATAAATGGATTCAATCTTATAAAGGTAATCTCCTTTAGCCTATTATTCTTATCAAGGCTTTCAGGCATAAAAAATAATCCATAAACAACATTTAGTAAAGTTATTATTGCTCCAAAATACATAGGTACAGAATAACCAAACTTAGCAAGCAATCCTCCTAGAGTAGGTCCAATGACAGTACCCACACCTACAATCGCACTCACCCAGCCAAAATACTTGGTTCTTTGGTTAGGAGGAATAATATCTGCAAAATATGCGAAGATAGTGCTTATGGTTCCGCCTGTTATGCCATCTATTATACGTCCAACAAATAGAATCCATAAAGCACCTCCTATTCCAAAAACTAAGTATCCGATTGAGGAACCTAAAAGGCATACTAAGAGTACTGGACGGCGGCCATATTTATCGCTTAAAGCGCCAAGTCCTGGAGCCGCCAAAAACACGCAGACTGCATAAACAGAGGTGAGCAGCGTAACAATTATGGCTTGCTCTCCATTATTGCTTACATAAGGCTGTACTAAGAATGGTACAACAGGTGCTATTATAGTGAAGCCTAATCCGCAAAGAAATACAGATATAAGACCAAATATTAGAGCATTCTTATCTATGGTTTGTTCTGTGTTATGTATATTATGTGATCTAAATTTAAACATTTAAATCCTCCTCTCAAAAGTTATTATTTTGCTTCCTTAAAAAACATCCTTATCTCCTGACAAATTGGGTATTTTTGACCAGCCCTCCAAGATGGAGGAATGGGCAAAAACACCTAATATCCTTATTATTACAGTAATCATTTCAAAACAATCGATGAACCTACATCCTTTAACATAGCCTTTAGATCTTCTCTTTCGTTAGCTGGTCCATTTCTCAAGCCGGTAACAACAGGTACATCTTTAACATCAAATTCCAAGAGCTCAAACATATGCTTCGTATAATCAATATATGACTTGAACAGTTCTGAATCAGGATTACCTTGATTAAACGTAAGGATTAATCTTTTTTCAGCGGCACTTTCTTCTTTGAAATATGGAGAGTATCGTGGAGAAAATCGTGCAAACAGCCTATCGATTAATGTCTTAGCTTGAGCACTCATCTGCATCATGTAAATAGGTGAACCGAAAACAATGACATTGGCACGATCGATTGCAGCATTAAGTTTCTGCATATCATCTTTGATAACACACCCATTATCACCATTATGGCAAGCCCAGCATCCACGGCATGGTTTGATATCAAGATCGCTGACATTGAAGACTTGAGTCTCAGCACCTTGTTCTTTAGCACCTTCAAGTATCTTATTTACTATCCAAGCAGTATTGCCATCTTTTCGCGGACTAGTATTAATTCCTATAATATTCATTCCTTTTCCTCCTTGTACATCTGATTTATCTATAGTTTGTTTTGAATTTTCTGTGTTCATTTTAAATCATCCTTTCATAACAGGTATTTTTGTTTCCCTGTCAACAAAATCATCATATCATCATTTTGTTTCTTTGTCAACAAAATAATAGCAATAAAAATGCAGCCTATTCTTAATATAGTTTGGCTGCCTGTGGTTCAATTATTCAAATTTATCTGACTTAGTATCTATATTCACCTTCTTCATTTCTTTATCCAAATGCCTGCTATAGTTTTCTAAAAACTTAAGCATACTGTCAAATTCATCATCAGTTACCTGCTCAAATACGGCTTTATCCCGTTCCTGAAATTCTTTGTGCAGTTTTTCATGGAGTTCATAAACTCTTTGCCCTTCTTCAGTAAGACGAAAATAAATTTCTTTCTTATTATCTGGCTTCTGGTAGCTTTCAATGGTACCCTTTTTTATGAGCTTCTTGGTCATTTTGCTTATGGCCCCTCTAGTCATATAAAGTGATTCTGCAAGTTTTGTCACATTGGGATCTACATTTCTTCCAATGCATTCGATATAATGTACTTCAGAAGACTTATAATCCTGAAAACTGTCTTCCATCTTAAACTTATTAAGCCAAGACATTTTGTTAAATAATTCTCTGAAACCACTCATGACCTGTTCTTCTTTATTCATGACCTATCCTCCACTCGTTTGTAAACTAAGAACATTATATTAAACTTTTGTTTCTATTTCAACAATATTAACATAATTATCTTAAGAAGTGAACTCTACATGAAAAAAGAGCTAGAAGCATAAGTTACAAATTTAGCTTATATACTGTATAAATTTTAATGATAATTTACTATATAAGCTACATTAAGAGTTGTAAATTTTTAATTGCAGCATATATATTACAAATCATAAGTTAATACATATAAGTATGTACTTAATTAGCAATACAAAAGTAAAATTTATATAAATATTTATACTATAAATATCATTCCTATAACAAAAGCTACATAAAACAGAGAAACAAGAGATAAGCGTTTAACTGATAAATGTTCTCTTCTTAGAGTCATGTATAAAAATAAAATAGCCATAAAGGTTATTATTGCTGAAAATGCAAGGCTTTCATCAAAGATCCATGAGGTGAACATAATACCTAACGCACTAGGTACTGTAGCTTGAATCATCATGGATCCGCTGATATTTGCAAGAGCGAGTTTTTCCTTTCCCTGCCTAACCCATATGACAGCATTGAGTATCTCTGGAAGCTCTGTAGCTACCGGACTTAAAAATAGCGCAACAATGTGGGCTGGAATACCAAGATAAACACTAAAAGTATTTAAATTATGTACAAATATTTGTGAGCCAACAAATATTAATGCCAAAGAAAATAAAGTTTGAAATAAGATAATTGACTTAGCAGGGCTTACTTTTTTAGGAGCAAATCTTAAAGGTTCTAGCTTCTCTTCTACTTTTTCACCTTCTTCACTCATTTCTGTAAAGAAGTATACTCCATAAGCTATAAAAAATAAAATCCCAAGCCAAGGTTTAATTGTAAATGCAACAAATCCTAAAGCAACCTTGAAGGTAAAAATGAATAAAAACCAAAGCTGATCACGTCCTAATTTCTTACCGTTAATTTCAAGATGACTTCCAAGTTCTCGCTTTTTTCTAAAGATGATAATGCTTATTCCTACAACGGCATAAGCAAGTGTACTTAAAACAAGAGGTCCTCCAAGAGCTGCTCCAACTCCAACATCCTTTTGATTGGCATTCGCTCCAAAAACTACAGCAATTAAAGTAACAACACTTTCTGGCAATGCAGTACCAAGGGCTGCAAGAACAGTTCCTACAGCATTTTGTGAAACATTAAATACCTTTCCAACCCATTCAATAGCATTTACAAAGAATTCACAGCTAAAATAAATTAAAACTGCCGAAGCTAGCATAATAATAAGTGCAATAATCATTTAAAATCCTCCTAAAAATATAGAATAAAAAAAGACCTTAAGCGTACTATAAAAATACGCCAAAGGTCTTGCTTCACAATTCTGTGGATAATGCCAGGCTTTTAACACCAATATGTTGACATTATCTAATAAACTACTCCCCTTTGCCTATATAAAAAGCAAATATACTATATAACAAAATATACCATATTTATAGCACCGCGTCAATTTTATAATAGTTATATTTATATTCTGCAAAGATTTTAAATTTATTATATATTTACATATTATTTTTTCATAAAGACTCCGTATATATATGCTATACTTGGTTTTACTCATTTTATATCTTGATATTTACTTAGCCTATAGACCTATCAAATGTAATTTTATTATTGTAGCATATATATTCTAATAAATACTTTCGCCCTTGTTCTTCAACTTCTTAATAAGCTCTAATCGCTCCTTTATATTCTTTTCAAGCCCTTGATCTGTTGGATTATAATACTGCCTATCTTTAAGATTTTCAGGCAGACACTGCATATTAACTACTTTATCCTCTAAGTCATGAGCATGCCTATAGCCTTTACCATAACCAAGCTCTGCCATTAACTTTGTTGGTGCATTTCTAAGATGAAGAGGTACTCCTTCTGCAATGGTGCTTTGAGCATCTGTTTTGGCTTTTTCATAAGCTTTAAAAAGAGCATTGGATTTAGGCGCTACAGACAAATAAACCACAGCCTGGGTTAAATTCACATTACACTCGGGCATGCCAAGATAATGAACTGCATTATATACTGCTATTGTCAGTTCAAGAGCCTTAGGATCAGAAAGTCCAATATCCTCTGAGGCAAACCTTATAAGTCTCCTTGCTATATATAAAGGCTCTTCACCAGCCTCCAGCATCCTCGCCAGCCAATATACTGCTGCATCTGGGTCACTATTACGCATAGATTTATGCAGAGCAGAAATAAGATTGTAGTGTTCTTCTCCATTTTTATCATATAATAAGGCTTTCTTTTGAATACACCCTTCAACAATTTCCTTACTTATTACTGTTGATCTGCCTTTTAACTCACCGCTCATTACTGCCATTTCAAGTACATTAAGTGCAGTTCTCGCATCACCATTAGAATATAGAGCTATTAGACTAAGAAGCTCTTCTGAAATATCAATATTCCTATTCCCATAGCCTCTTTCATCTTTTAATACATTTTTTAATAATTTTATAATATCTTCTTTTTGCAAAGAATTAAGTACAAACACTCTGCTTCTAGAAAGTAAAGCTGAGTTAACTTCAAAAGATGGGTTTTCTGTAGTGGCTCCAATGAGAATTATATTCCCTTTTTCCACATGAGGTAAAAAAGCATCCTGCTGAGCTTTATTAAACCTGTGAATTTCATCAACAAATATTACAGTACGAGTACCCAGCATTCTGCCCTGTTCCGCTTTTGACATTATTTCTTTAATTTCTTTTATTCCTGAGGTTACAGCACTAAAGGTAATAAAATCTGCATTAGTCCTATTAGCTATGATCATAGCAAGGGTAGTTTTCCCAACACCTGGGGGTCCCCAAAGAATCATAGAAGTGATATTATCAGCTTCTATGAGCTGCCTTAATACCTTTCCTTTTCCCAGGATATGATCCTGACCAATATACTCGTCTAAGGTTCTTGGCCTAACTCTGTCTGCCAAAGGTGATTTATTCATATTTTCAAAAAGAGATCCCTGCATAAATTCCATTTATTACACCTAATTTCTTTAAAAATATAAGTACATACGTTCTATTTAAAACATTATAATCCTGCTTCTTTAATAATTCAATAGCCATGAAAATAGTTATTATTTATTAAAATCAACATATAGAATAAATTCAACTTAAAAAGCTAACGCTATTATAAAACATTTAATGTAATTGGAGGCATACAATGAAGCGGCTTGCAAAAATATTAGCATTTATTTTTTCTTTTACAATAATTTACAGCTCTCAAAATAATAATATCTATGCCAATCCAAATGTTAATTCAAGATCCATTGTTAATGCTGCTGTACTACTTTATGATTACAGCAATCCATACATAGCTCTTATTAAGCAAGCTCTGGAAGATATTCAAAATAAAAACCCAGATAAGATTGTATTTTCGTTTTTCGATGGAGAGGATAATAAAGCCGTACAAAATGCAAATTTAGATAAAGCAATGAAAAACCGTTATGATCTCATATTCGTAAATTTAGTAGATCCAACGGAAAGTACAATACAAAATGTCGTTGATAGAGCTAGTCAGCGTAATATTCCAATAATTTTATTTTATGTTTCGCCACCAGAGAATTTATCTAATATTAAATCTTATAAAAAGGTTATTTTTATAACAACAGATCCAAAGCAAACTGGTACTCTGCAAGGGCAAATTATTATAGATGAATGGAATAAAAACAAGAAAATTTTAGATAAAAATAATGATAATGTACTCCAGTATGTTGTATTTCAAGGAGAAACTAATAATCTAATGGCAAATGATCGGCTTAAATATGCTATTTCCGCAATTGAAGATGCAGGGATAAAAACACAAAAACTTGCCCTGATTACTTGTAACTGGAATGAGGAATGTGCTAAAAATGCTACCGAATCTCTTATCTTTAAATACGGTAATAAAATTGAGGCCATACTTTCTAATAATGATTCTATGGCTGTAGGTGCTGTTAAAGCCTTGCAAAAATATGGATATAACACAGGGGATAAAAATAAATACACACTTGTTGTGGGGACTGGAGGAACACTAGAATCTAAAGAATTAATAAAAAAAGGTTTTATGACTGGAACTGTTTTAATAGAGCCGTCTGATTGGGCTAAAGCGCTTTATGCTGTTGGCATGAATTTAGCTTATGGCCATCCGCCTCTCGAGAATACAGATTATAAGTTTGATGAAACAGGAATTACCTTCAGTATTCCTTACATTAAATACATCAGCCCTTAATGAAATGAGTAATAGATTTTTCTCGTATAATAAAAAGAGTACCATTTATACTAATATGAGTGGCACTCTATATTTAGTTAATTCTTTTTAATATACTATTGCTTTTTAAATACTGACTTAGGCTGTCCGCATATTGGGCATATATAATCATCCGGTAATTCTTCAAACGGTATGTCTCCTGAATATTCATAACCACATATACTGCACACATATTTTTCAGCCTTATTTTCCACTGGATTCTCCTCTTTAATGTAAGTTGGAGCATTTTTAGGACTCTTTCCTTTTATAACTTTATGATAATAATCATATGTCATTGCTGTATCATTTGATAGAACATCTGCCTCTATTGCTTTTCCTAGAAAAACAGTGTGTGTATCTGTCTCCATTTTATTGATTACCTCACAGGTAATATAAGAGCAACTCTCAGCTACAATCGGCATATTTCCTTTAATATCATATTCTACAGAATCAAATTTATTAACATCTTTTCCGGATTTAAATCCAAAAACTCCAATTATTGATGGATCTGAATTTTCTCCTAAAATAGAAATTGCAAATCTTCCACTCTTTTCAATGCACTGATTTGTGTAATTATCATGACTTATACTTATTGCAATTGTAGCTGGTTCAGCCATAACCTGCATTACACTATTAGCTATGCAGCCAGTTGCTCTTCCATCATTCCACGTAGAGATTACATAAACTCCATATGACATACTGAAAAATGCATTCATATTCATAATTAGCGACTTCCTTTCGATATACAGAAAGAAAAGTAAGTATATTTTTTACTTACTTTTCTTTCCTATTAATTAAATTTCCTAAATCTCAGCTTTCCATAATCCATGTAAATTACAGTATGCGTAAACTGCAACAGGCTTGTCTCCACATAAGCAGAATTCTGCTTTTGGCTCATCTCCAGGTTTTAATACTTTTCTTTGTTCACCATTTTCTGTTCTTAATAAAATCCATTCGATATAATGTGTATCTATCATAGGATGTAATACGGAGCCAACTTCAACCTTAACAATATCATTTTCATATGTTACAGCTGGAACGTGTTTTTCCACACTTGCCTCTACTGTACCTGGTTCTAATTTAACCATTGGTTCACCACAACATATAATCTTTGCACCAGATTCCTTTAAAGATTCAACCATATTCCCACAGCGCTTACAAACATAAAAATTTTGTTCTTTCATTATAAATTCCTCCTCATCTCCCATATAATTTAAATTATTTATACCTAAATTATACCTTATTTTTGACCAAATTCAAAATTTTCTGTTAACTTATTTTTTTATATAAAGAGCGCCATTCATTTACCATCATAAATGACACTCTTTATTTCATCATCTTTTAATTATTCTACTTTAAAGCTTTCAACCTTGCTTATTAAATCATTTACTGAATCATCTAATCTTGAAGCTATACCTGAAACTTCTTCTGTCGTTGCAAACATTTCTTCTGCTGAAGCTGATATTTCTTCAGTTGATGCAGATACTTCTTCTGCAACTGATGCTATTCCTTCAATTTTATTAACAACCACATCTTTGGCTTTTATTGCATTTTCCACTGCATTATAGGTTTCATCTACCATTGGAGCTATCTTCTGCACTGAATCTAATATACTGTCAAATGACTGAATGGTCTTTCCTACAACAACTGCCTGTCCTCCAATTAGATCATCCATTTGCCTTGAAGTATCAATTACCTCTTTTGTACTGCTGCTTACTAATGTTATAAGGTTCATTATCTCACCTGAAGCCTTGCTGGATTCTTCTGCCAATTTCCTTACTTCCTCAGCAACTACAGCAAAGCCTTTCCCTTGCTCACCAGCTCTTGCAGCTTCAATTGCAGCATTTAGAGCTAAAAGATTGGTCTGCTCAGAGATTTCGCTGATAGAATCAGTTATCTTACCTATCTTGCTTACAGAATTGCCCAATTCATTAATCTTATTATTTACCAGTGAGAAAGACTGCTTCACCTCATCTATAGATATTGTTAGAGATTCGATATAGTCTTTTCCTGATGCCGCTTTATCTTCTGCATCTTTGCTGCTTGTATTTACATTAGAAATTTTGGCATCGATATCATCTAATTCAGCATTAAGCAACTCTAGCTGATTAGTTATGTTTAATAATTCACGTGTTTGATTTACAGCTCCACTTGCTATTTCTTCAATTGCTGACGCTACTTCGTTAGCTGAAGTTGCCATTTCTTTTGAATTACTTGCAAGAGCACTTGATAAATTTCCTACAGTTGAACTATTATCTTTTACCCCAGATATCGAATCTCTTAATTGGCCCATTGTATCATTTATACTGCTTCCCATCATCCCTATTTCATCTTTGCTCTTAATAACAACTTTATTTGTCAAATCTCCTTGTGCTATAACTTTCATAGCCTTCACAATATCCTTAATAGGATTTGATAAGCTTTTTGATATTAATGCAGCCATACTTGCTGAAACAATTAAAGCAATCACGCCTATAATGAGCATTGAATTTATTACCGTGCTTGTGACTACTGTTAATTCGGAGGCAGGAATATTAGCTGCGTATATTAAACCCCATTCTGTATTTTCTTTATATGAGATTAATTTTTTTACACCATTATACTCATACTCACCATTTCCCGTCTTTTTACTTAAAAGCTCTTTACCAATGCTAGTATCTAAAATACCCTTTTTAAAGATTTCTTCACTCTTTGGATGCAGCACTGTTGTACCTTCACTATCTATTGCAAAAACATATCCAGATTTTCCAATTTTAGTATCAGCAATATACTCTTGCGATAACTTTTGTAAATCTATCTGATATATTACATAACCTAGTATTTGTTTTTCTTCATCTAAAATTGGCATACACATATTGTATACAGGCATTCCATTAAATTTACTCTGTTTAATACCTGAATATGATAATTGTTTTGTTTTCTCTGCCACATCAATCGCATTTGGCTTATTATCTGTAGTTTGGCTTGTATCAGTATTTTTAGTCAGTAATGTTATTAGAGCTTGTTTATCCCTATCAGAAACGATTACATTTGATAACACGTTATATTGATCAGACAATTTTTTATATCGTTCTGTTAATTTACTCTTTAATTCCTCTGATGAACTATCCTTTAAATAATTATGCAAGAGTTCATCATTCTGGCTGTCTAATGCAACATTTTTCAACATATCCATGTTGCCGCTTATGGATCTCTCTGCTAATGAAATCTCCTGGTCTAACCTTTCATATGCATCATTTTTGTTGTAGTTTTGCACAATAAATCCCACTATAATACTAGCTATAGCTAAAGGTATTATAGCAAAAATAATAAAGCTGATAGTTAATTTACTCCTTAGTTTCATTTACCTTCCCCCTGAATTAATTATTTACCTCTTAATCTTTTTAAAAACTTGTAGGAAACATGTCTTTATTGTAGAATTATAACATTTACATTGTTTTTTGGATAGATATATATTACATTTTCTTGCATTGTATAATTTTATTAAATATGTATTTATAACCAATTTAATATTTTCATTTACTCATTATAAAAATACTGTATTACAATTACTTAAAAATAGTATAAAAATCATCATTTTTATTTCCCTTTAAATTTCATGCATGTTTCTTCTAAAATAATAGTAATGCATTGTTAATTTTGTCATCATAATGACACAATAGCTAGCTATAATAAAATCATAGATTTGATAAAATCTTTTTTTCATAAATATTTACCCCTTAAATATAGAAAAGAGTACCATTCATAATTACCCCTATGAATGGTACTCTTTTATGCTTTTAAATAATGTTCTGACTTTAATCTCTTAATTCCAACTACCAGAGCAGCCAGAAACTCCAGCAGTTCTAGGTAATCCATATCGTAAATCCCCTAAATAATTTATATCATTATCAAAGAAACACATCTCTAAATACGATGATGGATTAGACACAATCAAAAACGATAATGTATCACTACACAACTTATTAAAATCATTTGTGTAAAGTGTAGCTACGCCGGTAATTCCACCTAATGAAACTTCTGAACAATCACCAGTAAATTGCTTTCCATTACACTCCACAATGCAATGTTCATAAAAAGTTAGATATTGAAAATTATAGCTAGCAGAATATCCCTTTTTCGCTGCCTTAATATCGTTTATGACACTGGCAGCTTTACAGAAACTCAAGTTATATTTATCTCTCAGAATACCAGCAATTTCTTCCAATACTTTTTCAAAAACACTATCACTACCAAAACCATCGCCACTTTTACTATCATCTTCTAAATTTGCTGTGGCTGCTGTATATCCTGCCATATAACCTCTAAAATACTCGGTGTTTACATTAATAAACTCTTTCATATCACATGTTCCCCCGCATGATTATATTCTGTGAATAGTCCCAGTCATAATCATTTTATGTTAATAAAATTAAATTGGTACACATGAATGGTGCTCTTTATTCTATATAGTCTCTAAAAAAGTTAGTTCATCAATATTATAAATCTACGCTCGATAAATTAACACTTTAATGCTTCTAATAGTCATGAATTATATTAATACTTTTGATTTTTTCCCAGATATTCCTGGCTCTGTCATATTAAATGGATCTAAAATCTCATTCAATTCATCTTCCTTTAGAAGCCCTGCCTCTAATATTAAGCTTCTAATTGAGGCCCCTGTCTTTATGGCTTCTTTAGCCAGTTTTGCAGCAACTCCATAACCAACATGAGGACAAAGTGCTGTGATAATTCCCACACTATTTTCCACTAAATCGTAACATCTTTCTTCATTAGCTGTAATTCCTTTAACACAATTATCTATAAAAGTCTGCACTGCATAAGTTAAAGTGTCTATTGATTGGAATAAGCAATAAAATATAATCGGCTCAAAGGCATTAAGTTCTAACTGTCCACCTTCTACTGCCATAGTAATTGTAAGATCATTACCTATGATGTTAAAGGCCACTTGGTTCACTACTTCTGGAATAACTGGATTAACCTTTCCCGGCATAATAGAAGAACCATTTTGTTTAGCTGGAAGATTAAGTTCTCCAAAGCCTGTTCTAGGTCCAGATGACATTAGTCTTAAGTCATTAGCAATCTTCGATAAAGTCACTGCACATGCCTTAACTGCTCCTGATACTGCTACAAATGGATCTAAATTTTGAGTTGAATCAATTAAATCAAAAGCTTGTAAAAGATTCATTCCTGTAATCTCTGCTAAATTAGGTACAATAAGCTTTAAGTATTTGATATCTGCGTTGATACCAGTACCTATTGCAGTACCACCCATGTTTAATACACGCATTTCATCCATTACCTTTTCCATACGATGGACATCTCTCATTATTGCCACTGAGTAAGCTTTAAACTCCTGCCCTAGACGAATTGGAACTGCATCCTGCATCTGAGTTCTTCCCATCTTAATTATATGATCAAATTCTATTGCCTTTTGTGAAAATGCATCATATAACCTATATAATTCCTTTTGAGCCTTCTCTAGCAGCTTCAAGGCAGTTATCTTTCCCGCAGTTGGAATAACATCATTAGTAGACTGTCCAAAGTTTACATGATCATTTGGATGTACTATAGAGTAATCTCCTTTTTTACCGCCAAGTATCTCAATTGCACGATTAGCTATTACTTCATTGGCATTCATATTAAGTGAGGTTCCTGCTCCCCCCTGGATTGGATCTACAATGAAGTATTCATGTAAATCTCCCTTTAATATCTCATCGCAGGCTTTTACAATTGCATCTGCAATTTTCTTATCTAAAATACCTACTTCACAATTAGTAATAGCTGCTGCTTTTTTGACTTGGGCTAAGCTATTAATAATCTCTGGATGCATGGATAATCCTGTAATCCTAAAGTTTTCAGCTGCACGCAATGATTGTACTCCATAATACACATCTTCAGGAATTTCCTTACTTCCAATTGAATCATTCTCCTTACGGAAATGAATCTCTTTATCACTTACCCTTATTTCTTTGATCATAATTCTCGCCTCCATTAGTACTCTCCAATGCCTTTTTGGCTGTTATTTCCTTACAAAATTATTCCAAAAGCTATCTGTTGACTTAATTATAGGTCTCTAATACAATATAATCAAATACATATAATCGTATAAATATTATAATCATTTATTTATACTTGGAGGTTTTTTATGTTTAAAGGTATGGAGTATGTTTACGAGGTATACAAAGAAAAAAGCTTTTCAAAAGCTGCCCAAAACTTATATATTTCTCAGCCCTCACTTAGTGCAACTATTAAAAAGATTGAAGAGCGCATAGGTTTCCCACTATTTGACCGCAGCACAACACCAATTCAACTAACTCCTTATGGACAAGAATATGTTAAGTGTATAGAAAAAATAATTGATATACGAAATGGCTTTGAAAATTTCTTAAATAATATGGATGAGCTATGCACAGGAAATATTGCTATAGGCGGGAGCAATCTTTTTGCATCTTATATTCTTCCTCCTATTATCACTGACTTTAGAGAAAGCTTTCCGCAGATTTCAATACATATGGTAGAAGCTAATACTGCTCTTTTAGAACAGCAGTTATTCTCTGGTACTTTAGATTTAGTCATTGATAATTATGAATTTAATGAAAGCATATATTCTAAACATAAGTATTGCAACGAACACTTAATATTAGCTGTTCCTCAAAAATTTGAAGTTAACAAATCAGCTAAGGAATATCAATTAACCTCTAAGGATATTATACAAGGGAAACACCTTGACCCAATTACCCCTAGTGTTCCATTAGAATTATTTAAGGATGAGCCTTTTTTATTTTTGAGGTCAGGAAATGATACACGCAAGCGTGCTGAAAAAATATGTCAGCATCACAATTTTTCTCCTAATATAATCTTAAAATTAGATCAATTAGTTACTTCCTATAACCTTACCTGCTATGGAATGGGGATTAGCTTTTTAAGTGACACTCTTATAAAACATACTAAATCAGATTCTGATGTTGTCTATTATAAGCTGGAGGAAGATAATACTTCTCGCAATGTATACTTTTATACTAAAAAAGGTAAATATCTCACAAGAGCAATGGAAGAATTTCTAAAGATAGCTATACCTAAAAATTTATAAAAATTAAATGCATTCTTATCTGTAGAATAAAACCCTATGTGATTTCAGTAAGTTAACACATAAAGTTATTTATCTATATTTACCTATTAAAGCATTTAAATTGCGTGCAAGTAACTCATAATGTTCTGTAAAATTGATTACTTCAATCTTTTTATAAGTTGCCTCTGGAAGTTCATGTAATGGAGTCTTATCTAGT
>NZ_LZZL01000022.1:0-74972 GCF_002006495.1 Clostridium sp. BL-8 | reverse complement strand
GAGAAAAATCTGGCAGGCGAATAAGATTTATTTTTTATTCTTTTTGACACACAAAGCCTACTTAATTGGCCTTTTCAATAAGTTATCCACTCATTTAACTGTATTACAAATTCCTAAAGAATAAAAAAATCCTGATTACTAAGAATGCTTAATATTAAATCTTAGAATCAGGATCCACTATTTATTTTGCTTTTTATAATCATAATCGTACTACATATGATTTTTGTTCTACTTAATTGCACAATAAGACTAATAAGATATTATAAATTATTTAAAAAGACTAGGAAGAAACAATGAGATCTGTGGAACAAATGTTAAGATCATTAGGACTACAACCATGAGTCCATAAAATGGCATCAATGATTTTGTGATTTTTTCTATAGAAATCTCTCCAATAGAACAACCTACAAATAGTGTTGATCCAACTGGAGGTGTAAGTAATCCTATTCCGAGATTTAGCATTAATATTATGCCGAATTGAATTGGATCCATTCCAAAACGTGTTACTACTGGCAAAAGAATAGGAGTTGCAATTAGAATTAATGGTGCCATATCCATTATGCATCCTAAAAATAGAAGTATTATGTTTATTATAATGAATATTATTATTCTATTATCTGTAACTGCAAGTAATGCGTTTGTAACTAACGTTGGCAGCTTAGTTACAGCAATCATATAGCTAAAGCCAGCTGACGCAGCAATAAGTCCCATTACCATAGATATTGTTTTTACAGATTTTTTTAATATTGCTCCCATTGTTGATAAAGGTACATCTCTATAAACAAAAAATGTAATTATAAAGGCATAAACTGTTGCTAAAGCTGCTGATTCTGTAGCAGTACATATCCCTGACATAATACCACCCATGATTATTACGGCAGTCATAAGGCCAAGAATACCATCTTTTAACATAGATAATCCTTGTTTAAAGGGAATTCTTTCACTTTTAGGATACTTTCTCTTTAGTGCTATAATATAACTAAATACCATTACACATAGCCCTAAAAATACACCAGGTACAATACCGGCTATGAATAAACTGCTTATTGATAAACCACCTGCTGCTAATGAATATATAATCAGATTATGACTTGGAGGTACAAGAACTCCCTGAGTTGCTGAAACAATTGTGACATCAACTGCAAAATCTTTATCATAACCTTCCTTTTCCATCATTGGAATCATAATTGAGCCTATGGATGTTGTATCTGCAACTGATGAACCTGATAATCCTCCAAAGAAAAAGCATGCAAGCACATCAACCATAGCAAGTCCACCTCTTATTCTTCCCACTAATACCCTTGCAAAATTAACAAGTCTTGTAGAAATTCCACCTTGACCCATTATTTCTCCGGCAAGTATAAAAAAAGGAATTGTGATTAAAGAAAATGAACTGAGACCTTTTGCCATCTGCTGAACTACTGACATAATAGAAATGTGCATATATAAAGCTGCCACAACAGCTGATAATCCTAATGAAAAAGTTATTGGAACTCTTAATAATAATAAAACAAAGAACACACCTAATAGTATTAAAATCCCTACTGTATTTACCATAATTCTCCTCCGTTCCGTATTAGTTTTCTCTATTTAAAACCAAATTTATGATTCTTGCTATACAATAAAAACTTATCATTACACCCGAAACAGGGATACACATATATAAAAAGCCTGTTCTTATCTGTGTAGCTGGCATAATAGACATCATAGTATGACTGCTTAATTGTCCACCATAAAAAATCATAATCAAACCAAAAATAAGTACAGCAATTTCATCAAAATAATAAATAATCTTTTGTATCTTTCTTGGAAATAAATCAACCAATGCACTAATAGTTAAATGAATACCTCTTTTAACACCTATTGCACAAGCTATAAATCCCATCCAGATCATTAAAATTACTGAAGTTTCCTCCGACCAGCTTGGCGTAAACTTTAATACGTATCTGCAAAATACTTGTGAAAAAACAAGACAAACTAAAAACACTAAAATTCCTGAACAAATATATTCTATAATGAGGTCAATTCCATTTAAAAACTTTTTTACTTTATCCAATACTATCTCACTCCTTCAGTTATATTAATAAAGGAACCCTCTTAGGATTATTAACTTAGTTTAATCAGGTTCCCTTATTATATAATTTACTTTTAGGTATATGAAAGAAAATTATAGGTTAATGTGTTTATCTATTATTTTTGATTATGCCTTAACTTATTTAAAAGTCTATTTTGTATTTATAATTAAATCAGTTATTTCTTTCCACTCTGGATGTTGATCATACAACGACTTAACTTTATCTTGGAATGCTTGTTTGTCATCCAATTTAGTTATAGTGACTTTTCCTGCAGCCGCAATTTTGTCTTCAGCCTCTTTTTCTTGTTTTAACCACTCAGTCTTTTCTACCTCAGCTCCTGCTTTAGCTGCTTCTACTACTAACTTTTGATCATCAGTACTAATTTTATCCCAAGTCATTTTGCTCATTACCATAAGTTCAGGTACTCTTGTATGTTCATCAACTGTAATGTGAGTTGCAACTTCATAATGATTAGTAGACAAATAGCTTGGCCAGTTATTTTCAGCTCCATCTATTACGCCAGTCTGCAATGCACTATATACATCTCCATATGCCATAGGCGTAGGTGATGCTCCTAATGCTTGAACTAAATCAAGCATAGGTTTACTTTCCTGCACTCTAATCTTTAATCCCTTTAAATCATCTGGCGTTTTTACATCTTTCTTTGTATTGTAAAAGTTTCTAGAACCAGCATCAAGCCATGCTAAGCCTACCATTTTGCTATCAGACTCTAGACTATCAAGAAGCTTCTTTCCTGCATCTCCTTCTAAAGCCCTGAACATTTGATCTTTATCTTTAAACAAATATGGCTGTGCTACTGCTCCCATTAGGTTATTAAATTGAGCTAATTGTGAGCAGCTTGTACGAATAGCATCGATGGCTCCAAATTGAACTTGTTCAGTAGTACTGTTTTCATCTCCAAGCTGACCACCTATATACACTTCAACTTTAATTCTTCCATTTGTTTTTTCTTCCAACTGCTTTGCAAATTCTCTATCTCCAAGTACTGTAGGATATCCTTCTGGCTGATTATCAGCCATTCTTAATGTCATTGCTGGAGTTTCCTGTTTTGCTGTATCTGTGCTTGTTGTAGTAGCAGTTTTATTTCCACATCCGGAAATTACTCCTATTGTGAACATAACACATGAAATTAAAGCAATAATTTTCTTTTTACTCATTTTTGTTCCCCCTTATGTATTTCTGATTTAATCATAAATTTTTCTGAAAACATTTTCAACGAGAACCATTTGCGAATTTATGCAATTTCTTGTCCTATTTAAATAATTTGAAATATTTTAAAAATACCCAGATTAGGCACATGAAAGAAAATAATAGACCAAATATACAAGTATACTGGCCTGTTATTTTTTTGATTGTGCCTTAAAATAAATAACCTGGGCATTTTTACTCTAATTGGCGTACATATTGTTTAGGAGATATTTTCTCATATTTCTTGAAGGCTTTACTAAAATAATTTACGTCAGCATATCCAACATCCATAGCTATTTTTTTAATAGGTATATTTTTTTCTTGAAGCATAGCTTTTGCCTTATCCATTCTAATTTTTATAATATATTCCCTTATAGGCATATGTTCATTTTTACTAAAAATTCTGCTTAAATAAAAAGTGCTCATAGACACATATTGTGCTAAGGTATCTAAGCTTATTTCCTTCATATAGTTTGTTTCTATATATTTTTTTACTTTTTCTACAACATCAATATTGTTGCTCTTTTTATATTTTTTTATGAAGCCTATTAAGTTTTTAATTGCCATACTTGTGTAACTTCTTACTTCTGCCAGTTCACTTAAGTTAGCTAACTCTTTCAAAACAGAATTTTTTCCAAAGTCTTTACCTGTAAATTCATTTATATTATCAATTACAATGCTCAGCATATTAGATATACTTTCTTTAATTACGCAGAAATCATAATTCTCTTTTTTCATTGTTAAATGATCTAAAACATTATCAAATTCAATATTAGCCCCCTTTAAATCCTCATTTATGATTTTGCCACACAAAATATTATATTTGTTAATCCCTATGTCCTTCTTCTCTGTGATTTTTGATATTTGTTTTAATGGAATTGATCTTTTAGCCTCTTTATATGAATAGTACATTTTACTAGTCCCGTTATTTATAGATCCAATGCTAATTGCTAAATTCTCTCCTTCATTTAATTCCAGTTCATATGATAAATCATTCAAAATTCTCTTAAATCTTGCACCTAAAATCTTACTGCCTAAGGATTCATCGAAAACAAAAGCAATAATGTTATTTAAGCACAATCCAACTATGCTATTGTGAAAAATCCCATTAAGTTTATGCTTTATTGTTCTAACATTTTTTTCTTCAAGTTTTCCAATCGTATCCAGACTAAATAGTATACAACAAAACTCAGTACACTTAATGCTTAAAATTTCCGCATATTCTTTAAATTGTGTTTCTGGCATGGCAACTCCAAGTACTATATCTTCAATAACCTGTTTCTCTATATATGGAATTAATTTACTATAGTTTTTCTCTAATTTTTGATTTTTAGTTTCACTAGATACCTTAGATCCTGCTTTTTCAATAACCTTATCAAGAGAATGAAAGAATTCATTATTAGAAAATGGTTTTAATAGATAATCACTGACACCAATATTTATTGCCTTTTTAGCATAATCAAAGTAATTAAAGGCTGTTAATATTATGAATTCTGTATTCTTACATTGCTTTTTTATAATATTACTTGCTTCTAATCCATTTAATATGGGCATGTTAATATCCATAAATATGATATCTGGTCTAAGTAAAAGAGCTCTTTCTACTGCATCTCTTCCATTAGATACCTCATCAACTATCTCTATACAATGAGAATAATGCTTATCTAAAAGAAAACGTAAAGCTCTTCTTTCCAAGATTTCATCTTCAGCAATTAATAGCTTTAACATAACTTTCATCCCCCTAAATTGGAATTAATATTGCTACTTCAGTCCCTTGTGCTTTTTTACTTCTAATTTTTAACAAATCATCTCTGCTATAATATAGTTCCAGCCTCTTTTTTACGTTTAATATTCCTAGTCCCTTTTTTTCATCAGTTTGCTTATCCAATAACTTCCTTAATATTTCATTCTCCATACCTATTCCATTGTCTTTAATCTTAATAGAAATAATTTGTTGTTCTTTTTTTATACAAATGCTTATTATCCCATCCTTGTCCTTTTCCTGCAGACCATGAATTATTGCATTCTCTAAAACAGGCTGTATAAGCATAGGTGGTAATTTTACTCTATCTATATTATTATCTATATCAAATACAAATGACATCTGATCCTGGAATCGGGTTTCTTGAATTGTAATATAAGCTTTAATTGCATTTATTTCATCTTTTAACTCTACCAATTTATCTTTATAATATAAGTTATATCGCAATATCCTTGATGTAGCTTCTATAAGCTTTACAGTGTTATCAGCTGATTCAAACATTGCTATTCTTCCGATAGTATTTAATGTATTAAATAAAAAATGGGGATTTATCTGAGATTGAAGTGCTATTAGCTGTGTTTCCTTAATCAATTTATCTTTCTCTGCACTTTTACGCATTTCAATTTGATAATTATTCTCTATTTCAGCTTTTTCGTTTATTTCATTTATAAACTGTCTAATATTATTTTTCATTTTGTTAAAAGCATTTGCTAAACTATTCAAGTCATAATATTTCTGCTCCTCAATATCAGTTATTTCCCATCTTCCTGCAGATAATGCTTCTGCATAACTGCATAATTCTCCAATAGTTTTATTTAAATTCTTACTTATCACTATTGTAAAGCTAAAGCCAATTATCACAATCAATATTAGAAAACTATAGATATTTATTTGTTCATTCTTATAATTTATTAACTTAAGTTCATACTCTTTACTGCTATAATTTAAGTATGCTACTTCTAAAAGGCTTATATTATTGTTAATATATAAATCTGCTGTCTTCAATTCTATTAATCCATTATATATTTGTGAAGCCATCTGCTTTGAATTCTTCACTTGATTTATTAAGTCAAGAGATCTATCTTTATAATTATCAAACATGTTCAATAAAATCCTTAAATAAATTCCGCTCTCTTTATCATTTTTCATAACTGGAGTAATTTCATTGATTATATCTGTGATCCTATAATTTGAGTCATTATATTTTATAATATCATTGTCATCTTTTGTTTTTATAAATGAATTAAAAGCATCTGAGCTTTTTAAAAATTCTGTAGATAAATTATTAAGCTTAATATTAACACTTGCAAACTCATCATATTTATTAGATATAACATTCCTTTCATACAATGAAAAAATGCATCCAATACAAATGAATATAATAATGACTATGTAAGTAAGTTGAATTTTTTTTATCATATATACTTTCTTAATAGGCTTTTTAATTTTACTCATCCCCTTTTATTGTATACAATTACATACGACTTAATTATATCATACTAATTTCAATTTATTTACATATTAACATTTTTTTACTATGAAAATGCTAATCTAATTAATATAATCATTGCTTTTTTAATAATGTTCCCTATAAGGCTATATATAATTAATTACAAGTAATATCACAGAGTTTTAAACTGCTATAAATAAATGCTTCTATTAAAATTATCTGACAAAAAGGCAATAAACACTCCATAATTGAATGTTTATTGCCTTTAAGTTTTCATTATATTCTTTTATCTTAAATTCATTATCATTTTTAAATTATCCAATTAGCACTTTGATTCTATTAATGATTTTATCTTTCTCTATATCATTATCTTTTTCAACTATTTCACCATTCTTAGTGTAAACTATACTTGGATATTCTGTTGTTCCAAGCCTTGCTGCCAAGCTTGCATTTTTATAGACATCTATTTTATTTACTTTGACATCATTAGTTTCTTTTTCTATACTCTCTATGATTGAAAGTAACTCTCTACTCTTTTCATCAACAGGTGACCATAGATATATTAAACCTATTTTTTCTTTTTGCATGATTTCTGTTTCAAATACTTCCGATTCAGCAATATATTTTTCTGCTCCAACTCCTGCTATAGCACCATCTCCTACTGCTGTAGAAACTTGTTTTAAAAACTTATCTCTCACATCTCCTACGGCAAATACTCCGTCTATATTAGTTTCCATTTTTTCATTAGTTTTTATATATCCTGGCTTGCTTAGTTCTATTTGATCTTTAAAAATTTCTGTGTTTGGTACATATCCTATAAATAAGAAACATCCATCAACATCAACTTTTATAAGTTCTTCAGTCTTTATGTTTTTAAGTACTACAGTTTTCAATCTTTCATCACCTTCAAAAGAATTAACTACTGTATTCCATACAAATTCCATTTTAGGATTCTTCATTGCTTGATCTTGTGCAATTTTATTGGCATCCATAATACCTTCATCATGAATTACTGAAACAATAACTTTCTTAGCAAACTTAGTTAAGAACATTCCTTCCTCAATGGCAGCATCTCCACTTCCAATAACCATGACAGTTTTATCTGTATAATAAGCTGCATCACAAGTGGCACAAAAGGATATTCCCTTATCATACAAGAAATTCTCTTCATTTTCAGCCTGTGTAAGTCTTGGCTTTCCACCTGTTGAAAGTATGACAGTTTTTGCATGATAAGTTACCCTAAAAGTTTCAACTATCTTGTCTTCTCCTTGAAGTTCTACACTTTTAACATCTGTCAATTTAAAATCCACACCAAAGTTTTTAGCTTGTTTATGAAATAAATTCAAAAGTTCCGTTCCACTAATTCCATCTGGAAATCCAGGATAATTAGCTATCTCATTTGTGTAAGTAGCTAGTCCTCCAATTAATGATTTTTCTATTAATAGAGTTTTTAGCTTTGCTCGTCCACAATATATTGCAGATGTTAATCCTGAAGCCCCTCCTCCTATAACAACCACGTCATAGTACTCATGCTTTTTTTCCACTGTAATTCCCCCTAGGTTATTTTATATTTTGCAAAGGTAAATCTTAGGTTTATCTAATATAATAAACTATTTATACATTTACATAAAAAATTTCACTAAAAGCTTACTTCCAATCCATGCACCAATAAATATAAATATCCAATATAACCATCCATGCAATGACATTGATGCGACACCACTGAATAAAGCTCCTATATTACATCCAAATGCTATTCTTGCACCATATCCCATTAGAAGCCCACCTAACACTGCTGCAACAACTTGTCTTACAGATTTAATCTTTTTAATTTTAAATTGTGATGCCAATAATGTAGCAAGAAAAGCACCTACTATAATTCCTATATCTGATACAGAATGAATATCATTTAAAAATCCTGCTTGCAAGGCTGCTTCATTAGTTTTTTGTTGATAATAAAACCAGTTTTCTGGTGTTCCTCCCATTGCTTGATATATCCAAGCTGCCCAATAAGAGAAAGGTGTAGATACTCCCCATGCTTTACCTGTTGCAGCAAACATTCCTATATTTATTATTCCTAATATCACTGCTCCAGTAGTGTATGTCCATGGATCTTTTAGGAATTTTTTATAATAAGCATTATTTTTTATTTCCATAAATATCACCATTTATATATATTGATCTGACTATTTAGTCTTTTCAATATATACTTCCCATTCTCCATCGTCTACTTCTTCAATATCAACATTATGCCCTTCTTTTCTAGCCCATTCTGGTACATTTTTCATAGCACAGCTATGATCAATTTCTACTACAAGCACATCCCCGACATTCATCTTTTCTAATTGCTTTTGTGTTTTAATTAAAGGTACTGGACATGCTTCCCCTAAACAATCTAATCTTTTTTCTGACATAATTAATTCCTCCTTAAAATTATCATAAATTAACTAATATTATTTTTTCTTTTTCCATGTTTTGTATCAATCTTTATCTGTTTTTCTATTTCCATACCAATCTGCCAATATGTATATACCTAAAAGAAGCGCAAATTGTAAGAATATTGCTGGAACCCAACCTATAAGCTCTGGCAAAAATACTCCTTTTGCAGGCATGAAGTTCTTTGACCACCAGCCAAAGTCCTTTGCTCCCCATAACGATCCTACTATGAAAAATACAAGTGAGATTATCTGCATTAAAAAACCTTCTCCAACTCTCATTAAAGTACCTGAAGCACATCCGCCTGCAATGACCATTCCAATTCCAAATAATACTGCACCTACAATCACGTGAATTCCTACCGGAGAAATATTTCCTGGTATTGCTGCACCTTTAGAAGCTGCTGAAAACTGAATAGCCGCAAATCCTGCTGACGCAATTGCTATAGCTATTATAACTGCTTTCGTTAAGCTAGTCCCACCTGTTAGAAGCGGATCTCTTAAAGATGCCGTAAAACAAAATCTTGATCTCTGCAGTGTAAATCCTGCTAATATTCCAAGCATCCACATAAGTGCCGATCTTGGAGAATTATTAGCTATAAAAAAACCTACTCCGATAATTGCTATAAAAAGTACAATTCCAAATGGAATCTGATTTACTTTCTTTTTTCTTGGTTTTCTACTGATATTTGTTTTAAGTTCTGCCATATTTTCACCTCCTTTTGCTTGTTTGTTAAATAACTAACATTGTTCTACGTTTTCATTATACAATATAGATAATGAACTTAGCCATTAATCTTTCTGATACAAAATTAGAAATAATTATATCCCTGCTTACTTTCTATATTCAAGATATTTTGGTAAAATTAATAATTGATAGTACTAGCTAAAGTTTGTAATTACTTTAACAAAATTAAAAAGGAAGGATAGTTCATTTATGAATATCACTTGTTTAATATCCTTAATCGAAACCATTGAACAAAATAGCATTTCAAAGGCAGCTAAAAATTTACATATGACTCAATCAGCTTTAAGTCAGCAGCTTCAAGCTCTAGAAAAATCCCTTAATTCTCAAATTTTAATAAGAAGTAACAAAGGGGTAACATTAACACCAGAAGGTGAAATCGCTCTAAGCTATGCTGAAACCATTGTAAATCTTTATAAAAATATGCTAAAGGACCTTGATCAATCAAAAAATTCACTAATGAACGAAATAAAGATAATTTCTTGTAACAGTGTTGGTGAATACCTTCTTCCTTGTACCTTACATTTATATAAAAAGAATCATAAAAACATAAAGTTCAATCTTAAAAATGAAAATACAAAAATTATTACTGAATATATCTCTAATTGCAGTGCAGACATAGGATTTATAGATGCTAAAATAAATAAAGAAGGGATAGAATGCACTAATCTGTTTACTGGTAATTTAGTCTTCATATATTCTCCTAAAAATAATTACATAAAAAGTGATGATATATCACTTTTTGAGATTTCTAAGCTTCCCCTTATATTACTTCCAAAGGAAAACATGCTTCGTCAAATCATTGACAATATGTTTATTGATGCTAATATATCTCCTGAAGATTTAAATATTGATATCGAACTGGATACTATTGAATCAATAAAAGCATCTGTTTTAGCAAACAATGGAGTATCTATAGTTCCTTATACATCTGTAAAAAAGGATTTATATACAAATTCTTTAAAGACAGTTTTAATAAACGATTCCGTGCCAAAATATAATATATGTATGATATATCAAAAAAATAGATTGCAGCAAAGTCATATTAAAGAATTTATTTCATATATGAAGAAATATGGATGTGAAACATTTTGCTAATCATAATTTTTAGTAAGAGATATCTCTATATATTCAAATTTATAAAAAATTAAAAGCTTAGAATTGTTGGACAAGTTTCCATAATTCTAAGCTTTTAATTTTTTTATGTGTAAATAGCTTTTAACTAAATTGTATGTATAAAATTTCTTATTTTTATGAATAATACTATCATCATATCACTTAGTGATAGTAATTTCCCAAATTCCATCCTCTTCTTCTACCTCTATCTTGCAATTATATTTATTAAATGCATCCCTAATGTTTACTACTGTGCAGCTATGATCAGTTATTATAGTTACACTATCTCCATCTTTCATCTTCTTATACTGAATTTTAGCCTTTACTGTTGGAATTGGACACATTGTTCCTAAACAATCTATTTCAGTATTCAATTGTAATGCCTCCTTCAAGAGCTCTTTATAAAACCTATAATTTAAATCTTTGTACAATTTTATTTAGCTGTTCTGCTAATTTTGCTTGATCTTGAGCAGATTTTGACACTTGATCTAATGCAATTGTAGTCCCATTTATACTTTCTAATATTTCTTCTGAGCTTGAAGCAGCTTCTTCTGAAGTTACTGAAACATTTTGAATAGCACTGCTTACTTGCTCAATGGATTCTGACATCATCTTAGTTGATGTTGCAATTTCATCTGACATATCGCTCATGAACTTAGCATCTTTTTCATACTGCATTGCAGTATTTATCAATAAATCATAATCTGGATTTACATTATTCTCAATAAAATTTAAAATTTCATTTGTATTTTCCGAAAGATTGCTAAAGGCTTTTTGTACATTGTTTATTATATTTTCAATATGTGCTACGGTAGAAGCAGATTCTTCCGCAAGTTTTCTAATTTCTTCTGCAACTACAGCAAAGCCTTTACCTTGTTCACCTGCTCGTGCTGCTTCTATACTTGCATTAAGGGATAAAAGATTAGTCTGCTCTGCAATATTTCCTATATCGCCTGTCATAACCTTTATTTCATCTACCACTTTTCCATCTTCTATAGCTTTAACTATCTTTTCATACTTTTCTTTGTAAATCTCTTTAGCGGCCTTTGCTGAGCTAGTGCCTTTTTCCTTTACATTAACAGCACGCATTTTTATTTCCTTAGATGCCTTATCTCCTTCAACTGCTTTAATCGAAATTTCTCCTATAGTAGACGCAATCTCCTCTCCAGAGGCATTTACTTCTTCTGTTGTCGCACTTAATTCACTTATTCCATCACTAATATGTTTTGTGGATTCATTAATGCTTTCCATATTAGCTGAAACCTCTTGAATTGTAGCTGATAATTCTTCACTTGATGCACTTATATTTTCAGCACCGTTAATTACTTCTAAAATAAGCTCTTTTATATTATTAATTGCCTTATTTAAAGAAATAGCCATATCATCAATTTCATCAGCACCATTTATTGTTATTTCATCAGTTAAGTCTCCCTCACCTAATTTGCGTGCAAAGTTAATTATTATTCTAAATCTCTTAGTAAGCCATGATGAAATTAATACTCCAAAACCTAATGCAATAATTAATCCTACTATAGATATTATAAACATAACTTTATATGAATATGAAAAAACCTCTTTATTAGAATTGTTTGCTTTTTCTGCTTCATTTGCGGAATACTCTATAAGTTTGTTTATAGTATCAACCATCCGTTCATTATACTCATTTGCTTCTACAAAAATCTTTTGTGCATTCTCATAATCATCTTGCTTTACATAGCTATCTATTTGATCACGTAATTTTCTAAAGGAAGCTTGATCATTTGAAAGAGAATTATACATGTTTTTTTCGTCTTCTGTTACATTCATTGCCTCATATTGTTTTTTATATCCATCAACTTGAGTTTTAATTTGAGTAATATTATCCTCTATTTGACTTAGCTGCTCTTTGTTAGCCTGATTAACAAGCAATAATGTTTGTCCTCTATTTTCTAATAATCCGCCTTTTATGTTATCAAGAATTTCAATAGAACGTAGATTATTGTCAAACATAGAATTAGCATTCGTATTTATTTTATCCATGTTTAATGCACCAATAACTCCAACTATAAAAATGAGAACCGCAATACCCACATACGATAAAATTAATTTATGTGAGATTTTCATTCTTTTTAAATACTTCATATAATATTCCTCCATTATAGTTTTTTATCACATTTCAGCTTTTGTAGAAACACTGTTAGTTATATCTATATCTTCGACACATATTTCCATTTCTTTAATTTATAAAGTTACTAAAACTTTTAAGCTAACGCTTTTGTATAAAAGATAATTTTCCACTTAATAATAGTTGAACCAAGCAAACTAATAGTATAAAATGCCAATATTTTTTATTAATTGAATAATAGTCTCAAAAAATATTCCTTATTTGTAAAAATGAATTTTTTATAGAGACAGAATTCATTAATCATGTTATAATTTGTAGTGTTGTTAAAGTTTATATATTAATTTGCAATTTATAAGAAGCAAAATGTCATATTGAATTTTGCTTTTAATTATTTAATTTAGAATAAAAGAAGGAGAATATGAATGAAGAAAATAAAATTTGGCTTAGCTTTACAAATTCTTGTTGGGCTTATACTTGGAATTATAGTAGGCGGATTGTTTTATGGCAATCCAGCTGTTGAGACATATCTAAAGCCTATTGGAGATATTTTTATACGACTAATTAAAATGATAGTGGTTCCAATTGTTTTTTCATCCCTTGTAGTAGGTATTGCTGGAACAGGGGACATTAAACAAGTAGGTAGACTTGGAGGAAAAACTCTTCTTTATTTTGAGGTAGTAACTACTATTGCTATTATTCTAGGACTTTTCATAGCCAACGTAGTGCATCCAGGTACAGGAATAAATATGCAAGACCTTGCAAAGTCTAGCATTGATACTTATGTAAGTACTGCAGAAAATGTATCTCATCATAGCTTTGCAGATACATTTATAAATATAGTGCCTACTAATATTTTTGATTCACTTTCAAAGGGGGATATGCTTCCAGTTATTTTCTTTGCAGTTATGTTCGGTTTAGGAGCTGCTGCAATTGGTGAAAAAGGAAAACCCGTTATACAATTTGCTCAAGGTACAGCTGATGCAATGTTTTGGGTAACAAATCAAATAATGAAGACAGCACCTTTTGGTGTATTCGCTTTAATTGGTGTAACAGTTTCTAAGTTTGGACTTTCATCGTTAATTCCACTAGGAAAATTAATACTAACTACTTACAGTTCAATGATTTTATTTATACTAGTCGTATTTGGATTAATTGCGAAATTAATTGGGACAAGTATTTTTTCAATCATAAGAATATTAAAAGACGAACTTATACTTGCTTATAGTACTGCAAGTTCCGAAACAGTTCTACCTAAAATCATGGAGAAGATGGAGAAATTCGGATGTCCTAAAGCCATTGCAACTTTTGTAGTACCAACAGGTTATTCTTTTAATTTGGACGGTTCTACCCTTTATCAAGCTATTGCAGCTATATTTATAGCTCAATTATATGGTATTAATTTATCTATACCTACCCAAATTAATTTAATGATTGTATTAATGCTTACTTCAAAAGGTATAGCAGGCGTACCAGGAGTATCTTTTGTAGTTCTTCTAGCTACTCTTGGTTCTGTTGGTATTCCAGCCGAAGGTTTAGCTTTTATAGCAGGAATAGATCGTATACTTGATATGGCTAGAACTGCTGTAAATGTACTAGGTAATTCTTTAGCAGTAGTTGTTATATCAAAGTGGGAAGGGAAATATAATTCTATAAAAGCTCAAAAGTATATAGAATCAATTAAGAAAATTGCATAGCGATCGTTTAAAAAAATGAATTATTGAGAATTTATAATTGCAAAGGGATGTCTCAGACTAGAAAATAACTTCTAGGTGAGACATCCCTTATGCATTTATCTTTAAGAACTTAGGTAGTTATATTCTTTATCTTCCTAAATCTAGTAATAATTAATAACTATCAGCTAAAACAATGTTTTTATCAACTGACCAAGTATTTGCAGAACTATTATCTTAAAATAGTGTTACTTAATATTTAAATTGAAACCATTTTGAACAAGATAAGGATTAGAAGCTTCAATATTCTTTAGTGTAAGATTAGTGAAATTAGCTGATCCATTACTTGTATAAACAAAAATTGCAGTACCATCATGTGGTTGTGAAAATCTTGAAGTAGTAATTGCATCCTTACCTGTTCCGTCAATAGTTATATTGTTAAAATTAATATTACTAAAACCTCCGCCATATCCTATCTGTATAGCATCTCTCTGAGCGTTAATGATATCTATATTATTAAATGTAATATTACTGATGCCAGTATTTGATGCTTCTAAATCAATAGCACCACGTTCACCATTATAGCAATCTTTGCTTGTGCCGCTATTTACTATAGTAGTATCTGAAAATGTTATTCCTGCATTGTTTTCAAAATGATACCCAGGAAATACAGTATTTAATCTAATACCCGAACCCATAAAACAGTCTTTAACATAGTTATTAGTTGCTTTATGCCCAGAGCCGCCGAATATTGCAATGCCTGCTGCTCTCCAATTATTTTCTATTGTATTATATTTAAATGTATTATTTACTTCCATTGGTGCTCCCATAGTGCTATCTGGCCACATTGCTAGTCCATCATCACCATTGTTTCTTACACTACAATTTTGGACTGTAGAGTTTTTAGTTCCTTGACAGAAGTTTACTCCATCAGCTAAGTTATTTCTTATACGTCCATTTGAAATAGTCAAACCATCTGCAACGGTTACTGGATTATGAGCGTAATCTGCTACCCAAAAACCGCATTCAAAATGATCTTCCCAGAAATCATGAATTTTTGAGTTAGTACCAAAGTCATCCATGAAACATTTATATATTGCTTGTTGATTATAACGCGATCTAAGCATAGAGTTTAAATATACATTACTAAAATCAACACTTCCTGTTACTCTAAAAGATATACCTCCACTTGCAGCATTTGGCGAAGTGAACTGAATATTTGTATACCAAATGCCAGCACCAGTAATTGTAATATTATTAGCATTTATTGTCCACATACCACTTAAATTAAACGTACCTTCAGGTATATACACACTTTTTCCAGCCGCAGCTGCAGCATTTACACAGGCGTTAAACGCTGAAAGGTCATCGTTATTATCATTTGGAACTGCTCCATAATCTGTTACTGAATAAGCATTAGCTGGTTTTTGAATAGCTGCTGGAACTGGTTCAACTTCAACAAAGTCTATCCCATATTCTATATTGTCACCATTTGTTTTTTGGATTCTAAGCTTATCCCCAGATTGGAGAGCACTATCTAGTTTAAAATGCACTTCATCAAAACGGAATGCAGCTTGAGTTCCACCACTTGGTGCATCTTGCGGCTGATCTCCACTAAAATATTGCCATGACCAATAGGATGATAATGCAACAGTTTTAACCTTTGTACCATTTACATAAACATCTAATGATCCGTTTAATCCCATACCATCATTTGAATCAGGCATTGTAAATCTCATATCTACGCCTGCTCCGCCTTTATCTATTGTCCACTCTACATAAGAACCATTTGAAGGAAGAGCTACATACTTTTGATTTGAAGCCTCTGACGCAGTATGTGCATAATTAAAATCAGGAGCTTGACGCACTGAAGCTGCACCGCCTAATGCAGCATTTTCAGCTTCATATCTTGTATAAGGCATTGTTGCTCCACGGTCCTCTGGCTGTGTTGGATTACTTGGATTTGTTGGGTCAGTTGGATCTGTTGTTGGAGGGTTATTAGGGTCTGTTGGAGTTTCTCCTCCATTATCTACATTTTCAAATATCCATTTAGCACTATCCCATTCTTGGTCTGCAGTCCCCTGCTGTGCATAACCTTTTAAATCTTGAATATGGATATAGTTATTGCTTTGCCATACACTCTTAATACGTTTTTGGCTATTTCCTGCATCTTCTATTGTCCATTTTGCACTATCCCATGTTGAGTATATAGATGTACATTCTACATAACTTTGCAAGTGTTCAATATTCATATAATCTCCCGTTTTTTTATTTTTAATCCTGACATAGCCACTGCCAGAATCTTCAATGAGCCATTGAGAAGACTCATCATCTAGACTAATGTTTCCATATTTAACTTGATTGCTGTCTTCATATAAATAATTTTGTTGCCAAACATTTTTAATTCTCACATATTCCTCGGCTGCTGATACTTTCTTAGCTGGTATTAAGAAAAAGATTGCTTGTGTAAATAAAAATGTACAGCACATTAGCCATACTAAAAGCCTATTTTTTCTAACCTGTCCAATACTCATGTTTCCCATCACCTTTCACATTGTTTTTTAATTTTTTATACTTTATAAGAGCTTGACGAAATTTATTTCAGTCATAATTTTATTCCCATCCCTCCTTCCAGCCCTCTGTATGTAAACTAAATAAATATTATTTAAGAAGTTCATTCCAGTCTAAATTACTTTGCATAGTCAATGCGTCATAATCCGCTCCAAGCTTATCATGTTCCGGCCCAACTCCTAAGGATCTCATATGGCCTGCTCTCGCTGCTACTATTCCAACCTTCGAGTCTTCAACTACAAGACATTCTTCATTTTTCAAATTTAACTTTCTTGCTGCTACTATAAATACCTCTGGATCTGGTTTTGATTTACTAACATCAAGTCCACAGCTCACCTCATCAATATACTTATTTAATCCAGTCTTCTCTAAGATAAGATGTGTATTTTTACTAGCCGAGCCAACTCCTATTTTTATTCCTCGGTGTTTAAGCATTTCTAATGTTTCTATAACATCCTTTAAGACAGCTCTAGAATCTAATTTTTCCAATAATCCGATGTAATAATGATTTTTTTCTTCAGCGAACTTTTCTTTCTCTTCCTTTGAATAAATTACTTTTCCCTTTGAAAGTACAACTTCTAAGGATTCCATTCTGCTTACACCTTTTTGTCTTTCATTATCTTCCTTTGTATAATTGGTAATGCCTAATCTTTTAGCCAGCATGTTCCACGCATCAAAATGCATTTCATCTGTTGATACTAATACTCCATCAAGATCAAAAATTACGCCTTTAATCATTTTATCTATCTCCTTTTCATATCTAATGTACTTGCTTCTACACTATCGATTTTATTTATTTAGTATACAATTTTGGGTTTTAATGTTAAAATATTAGACAAGGTTTAACCTTAAACTTCTCAAAGAGGTGGTTTAAATAATGGCAACAATTAAAGATATAGCTAAAGCTGTTGGCGTAAGCTTCACTACTGTTTCTAATGTAATTAATGGTAAACCTGGTCGTGTTTCAGCAGAAACTATAATAAAAATTAATAAAGCTATAGAAGAATTAGGATATGTTCCAAACATGTCGGCCCGCTCATTGGTTTCCAATTCTTCAAAAGTTATTGGTGTAATAAACCATATAGTTACTAACCACAATAGCAATTTTATGGAAGATCCATTTCATTCTATATTTATTGGAGCAATCGAATCTACTTTGCGAGAAAATGGTTATTATTTAATGTTACGTACTGTGGAGACAAGTCAAGACTTGATTTTTTTTCTTAGAAACTGGAATGTTGACGGTTTGATTTTGGCTGGTATTTTTGAGGACGATTTTTATGATGTATTGGCCAAACTTCATATTCCAATAATTTTAATAGACAGCTATATTTCTAATCCTAATATCTGCAATGTAAGTCTTGAAGACTTTAATGGTGGTTATATTGCTACTAAATATCTCATTGATCATGGTCATACAAATATAGCCTTTGCTTCACCTTCTATAAAATATAAAGGTGTTGTATCAGAACGTTTTGAGGGTTACAAAAAAGCACTTTCAGAAGCTAACATAGAATTTAACAATAAACTTGTTTTTGAACAGGAAATTGACACTACTACAACTATTAACCTTGGATTATCTTTAGCAAGACGAAATGATTTTACTGCGATATTTGCAACTGCTGACATACTCGCTGCTGGTATTATTACTGGTCTAAAGCAAGCTGGTAAAAGAGTTCCTGACGATATATCTGTCGTTGGCTTTGATGATATTAATTTATGTAATTTAATATCACCTGCCTTAACTACAATTCATCAAGATGCTCCATTAAAAGGTAGACTTGCGGTAAACTACATAATTGATAAACTTGAAAATAAGCCTATTAATAGGAAAGAAACTATTCTTCCGGTCAGACTTGTAGAGCGGGAAAGTGTAAAAACTATTTAAATTCAGCAGAGGAGTAGAAATATTCCCCTGCTAAATTAATTTAATCTCAGCCTCATTGTTAGTTATGTCAATTTGATATAATTTATTTAAATATAATATTTTAAAGCTAAGCCTTTTCCAATTAGCTGGCATGCAAGGCTTAGATTTTACTATTCCATCTTCAAAATATATTCCGCCAAAGCCTTCCACAACTGTCATGTATGCTCCACCTGAAGAAGCAGGATGAGTCCCACCTATATAAATGAGTCCAGCCCATTGTTTACCCTTTCCTTCTATATCTGTAAGTGCTGACTTTAAGAAAAACTCATATGCTTTATCTGCTAATCCGCATTTGCACGCAACTAAGGCGTACATACACGCACTTAGGGATGATCCATGCTCTGTTCTTGGCTCATAATACTGCCAATTTTTAAGCAATACTTCCTTTGAATATTCCTCATGAAACAAGTTAAGCATTGTTATAACATCTGCCTGCTTTATAACCTTTGTATGAGATGCTATCCCATAAGCTCCTCCCCAATATTCCTTATCATCTATTAATCTTTCCTTTAATTTATCAATTTCTATATCTTCTAAACCGTCATAGCCGTCAAATTGTGAAATTATTGATGTTTTATTATTAGGCTTCGGTATATATATTTTATTAGCTGCATCAGCAAATCTTACTTTTAATTCATCTAAATTATATTCTTTAATGATATTCCATTCCTTACTTTTAGCTATCTCTATTATTTTTATGGCACTTTCAAAGGTAAACTTAGCCATCCTATTAGTATAAGCATTATTATTAACTCTTTCATGATACTCATCAGGTCCTATTACATCTCTAAGTTCATATACCTCTGACTCCAGCTTAGTCAAAAGTAAATCATAATAAAATTTCGCACACTCTATTATTGCCTTATCTCCGCCTTCAGCTAATAAATCATAATCCCCTGTTTGATCAATATATTTCATAATTCCATGCACAATAGCCGAAGATATATGAATTTGCTTGTCCTTAAAAAAGGTTCTCATAGGGCGCCCTGTAAATACATCGGTTACATTATAGTCAGAACATGCATCATACCCGCCTTCTTGACTTTCCCATGCATAAAATGCTCCTTTATATCCATAAGACTCTGCTTTTCTTTTAGCTCCATCTAATGTATCAATTCTATATTTTAATAATGTTTTAGCTACCTTTGGTTCAGTATTTAAAAAGAAGTCTAGCATAAACATTTCTGTATCCCAGAATACTGCTCCTTTATAGGTTTGTCCTGATAATCCTCTTGCTGCAATTGAAAGGCTGTCCGAATGTCTAGGTGCTATACAGTGAAGGTGGTATATAGAATAATTAAGTGCTTCCATTGCCTTATCATCACCATCTATAATAACCTCTGAAATTTTCCAAAGTTTTTCCCATTCATTCTTATGGACTTTCAATAAATCGTCGTAGCCTCTATAATATAAATCACTAGTGAGCATTTTTGCTTTCTTTAAGGCATCACCGCAATCTTTACTTGTATATATGCTAATAAATTTATATATTGTGTAACTTGAATTATTCTCAGCATCAATGCTTATTTTTCTAAGTAACTTATTACCTTTCTCTATTTTTTCTTCATATGCTTTAAAGTCATATTTAATCTTCTCACAGGTGTATACTTTATCTTTGTTTTCATGGGTCAGAGCCTCTTCAATCAAGGTTCCATCCTCAACTAAGCATGTAATTTTGTCATAGTGAGAACCATTAATATCCCACACCTCTCCATCAATTCCTGTATATATATTGAGATTTCCATCACCTTCTGTAATGATGCTATATTTCATTAAAATAGAATGTTTGTCAACCATTCCTGCAAATCTTTCAACTTTAATTTTTAATTTCCCTTTTGGAATACTAAAAGTTGTTTCACATTTAAAAATTCCATGCCTATAATCTAAAATCATCCTGTTATCTAAAGGTTCAACATTGGGCAAACGGTATTCCTGTCTATCAAATTCAATATAAGTGAACAAGGCATTTGGCGCATTAAGCGGCTCTCTCCATGAATTTCCTACTTGATCATAAATCCCGGACAAGTTAATAGCCGCAAATTGTTCCTTTTCATATTCAGGCAGTGTTCCTCGTATTCCTAGATATCCATTACCTATAAGAAACTTATTTCCATTTTCGCATATTCTATCTTTGTTATATTGATTTTCTTCTACTAACCAATTTACCATTCTACCCTCTCCATTCAATGGGAATATTTATAGATGTTCTTTCATCGCTTAAAGTTACCAATTTCCCATATACTTCAATCTGAAGCTTTGTGCCGTTTAATGCATAAAAACTTACAGTTTCCTTGCTTACTTCTACTACAATTACATCATTCTGATAACCTAATCTAAAGGAATATCCATTCCAGGCTTTAGGAATTGATGGATTGAAACTTAAAAGTTCTTTATCTGAACGCATACCACCAAAACCATATAGAATATTCATCCAGGCTCCAGCTATTGAAGTTGTATGTAAGCCTTCACGTGTATTGCGATTGTAATTATCCAAATCCATTCTTGTTGCAAAGCCAAAGAAATCATAGGCTTCTTCATGCTTTTTTAGCTGTGCTGCTAGTATTGAATGCACTGATGGTGAAAGGGAACTTTCATGAATACACCTAGGTTCATAATATTCATAATTAGCATTTATCTGTTCCTCTGTAAATCTGTTATTATATAAGAACATTAGCATTAACACATCAGGCTGCTTGATCATATCATTACGATAAATCCTATCGTATGTCCAATGATTATATAATGGAAAATCCTCAACTGGAATATTATGAACATCAATATGTGGTAAATTAAAATATCCCTCATGCTGCTCAAAGAGTTTAGTTTCTTCATTATAAGGAATGCACATTTTTTCAGCAATTATATTCCAATTTGCCATTTCTTCCTGCTTTATATTAAACTCCTTAACTATAGCATCATAGAGACTTCTATTCTTGTTCTTTAATCTCTTTAATACATCTAGAGCATATTCGAGTGTAACTTTCCCCATATAATTTGTATAGCAATTATTATTGACCATCATTTGAAATTCATCAGGTCCCATTACGCCATAATAACCATACTTAGATTTATCACTATTCCAGTCTCCTCTTGTTGCAAGCATCCTGCTTATTTCTATTAATAATGGAGTTCCTGTTTCAAATACAAATCCTTCATCTCCGGTTATATTCTCATAATGCCATATTCCATATGCAACTGCTGTTGATGCCTGAAGCTGTAAACTAGCATGCTGCCATAAACTACAGCATTCCCTTCCGCTAATAGTTGCTATTGGGAAAAATGCGCCTTCACAATCTAATTGTTTTGCTCTTTCTTGTGCCTCTGGTAATGTAATAAGTCTGAACTTTAATAAATGTTTAGCAGCTTCAACGTTGCTAAAAACATAAAATGGCAGGCAGTATGCCTCTGTATCCCAAAAAGAATTGCCACTATATGCTTCTCCAGTCAACCCTTTTGCACCTATTATATCCCCCGGCTCAGCCCCCTGATAAGTTTGATGCATTTGAAATATACAAAATCTTATACCTTGCTGATTTAGTTCATCACCATCAATTACAATATCTGATTCTGCCCATATTCTATCCCACCAAGCTATACTTTTACTTTTAATATCATCATAGGAAAGTGCTGTAATATTTTTCTTCTCTTCTTCACACTTAGTTTTAAACTCATTAAATACCATATACTTTTCATTCTTATTAACTATATTGTTAATAACTTTAGTAAAAATAGATTTTTCACCTTCAATAAGATTTATTGTGAATTTCTTCAATACTCTTTTTTCTTCAATAATATCTTCTTCATTTTTATATATACAATCGAATTTGCAAGAAGAAAATACATTTTGATTTGTATTTATTGTAGTTCCTAATATGCTTAAATAACCTTTTCTACTATCAGCCTCACTGCATTTCCACAAGTTTTCACCTGCCATATAATGAATATTTGTAAAATCTAGCCCTGAAATAATTTCAATATCACCGTTAAAATTAATTGGTGTAATACTTATTCTTTGCCCTGCTAAATGAACCTCTTCCATTGATAAGAAACGTTCAAATTCTAATTTCAATTCCTTCCCACTATTTAATTTCCATATAAATGAGCGGTTTAAAATACCTGTCTTTAAATCAAGTTCTCTTCTAAAATCTTTAATAATACATTTATTTATATTAAGCTGCTCGCCATCAATAATTATACGAGTATATAGCCAATCTACTGAATTCACCATAAATTCAGTCTTCTTTATTATTCCTTTATATGAAGGACCAACTACCGCTTGTTCTTCATACACACCATTAAAATAACTTCCAAGGAGACTTTCTCCACTGTATCCTTCTTCAAAATATCCTCTTATACCCATATATTCATTGCCAAGAGAATATATAGATTCTGATACCTCTGAATAATCTTTATTAAATCCTTCTTCTATGATTTTCCACGGGTCTGTAATATAATATTTATCTGCAATCTTTGTCATGTCTTACTCCTTTACTGCACCTGCTGTGGCACCATCTGTAATTTGTTTTTGGAATATTGTAAATAAAATAATTGGTGGAATAATTGAGAATGCTACTGCCCTTAGCATGTCTATATCATTAACCTTATTTGAATTATGATATGCAAATAATTTAACCATAACAGTTTCCTTTTCAGTACCATTAAGTACTAAATATGGCAACAAGAAATCAGACCATGCTGCTGTAATTGTAAAAATCACAACTACCATAACTATTGGCTTTGAAAGTGGCAATATGATTTTAAAAAATATCTTAAACAACCCACATCCATCTAACTTAGCCGCTTCTATTAATTCATTTGGTAAACCTTCAAAGAAGTTTTTAAATAAAACTACATAAAATGCATTTGCACCAAATACAAACCATAATGGTATAAAAGAATCATTTAATCCTATTTTGTTTATATTTACAAACAATGCCACAATGCTTGATGTTGCTGGAATTAACAGACTCCACATTACCAGTCCTAGTACTATCTTGTGACCTCTTGGCTTTATTATTGCTAGTACATAAGCTAAAAGCCCATTAAATATTACAGAACATATAACACTACCAACTACCACTATTGCAGAATTCACATAATAATTAACAAAATTTAATTTTTCCCATGTATCAACATATTGCTTTATATCAAAAAGTTTTGGAAGTATAGTAGCATCTATTCTAAATTCCTTAATATCCTTAAAACTCGCTAAGAATACCCATATGGAAGGGAATAGACATACTGCGACCATTAATAGACATAGTATAAAAATGATCACACAAAGTATTTTTGTTTTACTAGATTTAACATCATAATAACGAATTGCTCCATCTTGTTTTTCTTTATACTTACTAAAAAACATTATATTATCTCCCTTCCACTATTTTTTACTTGCTGTTAGCTTAAAATATAGTCCACTTAGTGCTATAAGCACTATGCATACAACAACTGATAACGCTGCTGCTGCTGGAAAATTATAATCTCTAAATGCGAAATTATATACTAATTGCATAATTGAAATGCTTGCATTGTTTGGACCACCGTTTGTCATAACCATCGGCTCATATAAGATTTGGAAAACTGATATTATTTGAAGAATAAGCATTGTTTTTGCAAGTGAAAATATTTTAGGAAGAGTAATATGTCTTATTCTCTGTAATACTGTTGTTCCATCTATTGTTGCAGCTTCATATAATTCTGGATTAATACTGCTTATACCTGCCATATAAATTAAAGCTGTAGCACCTGCACTCTTCCAAGTCATACTCACTACAATAAGAGGAATTGTTAACTTTGGATTGGTTAACCATAGCTGAGGATTAACGCCTATCTTTTCTAATAAAATATTTAATGTACCTGTTGGTCCAGGTTTAAAGAAAAATCCCCACATAATTACTGTTGCAAGTCCTGGCATAATATTAGGAAAATAAATTCCAACTCTGAATAAGCCTTTAAAATGGACCGTTTCGCTTATGAGAATAGCTGCAATTATAGGTGCTATAAAGCCTATAATTAGTGACCAGCCAATATATGAAAAAGTATTTTTAAATGCAGCCCAAAAATCTGGATGTGATAATATGCTAAAATAATTATCTAAGCCCACAAATTTAACAAGTCTAATACCATCTGCTTTATATAGTGAAAGTCTAATGTTTTCTAGTAACGGATCCCATACAAAAAATGCAAATAAAACAAGTGTTGGAAGCATTATAATCCAGCCCATTAAATCATTTTTCTTAAAAAATTTATGTTTAACCTTAGTTTGAGGTTTCTTATCAGGCTCTAATAACTTTGGTATCATTTCTTCCACTTTTTTCACCTCCTTAGAGATCTTTAATTCAAAAGGGTAGTCTTATAAAGAATACCCTCCTGATGAATTAAATAGACATTAATTAGTTAAAATATTGTGTATTGTGCAATTAAAATAATATTATTTATTAACTTTTTCATCTAAAATCTTTTGATAATTTTCATTAGCTGTTTTCATTAATGTTGGAACATCTGCATTTTTATCAGTGATTACTGCTTGAATTACTTTTGTTAATTCAGAATATAAATCTTGCGCTGATCCTGGCTCTTCCATTCTAAGATTTCCATCTTTACTAATGGCATCAAAGTATGAGCTATACATTTTTTCATCAACATTGCTATTATCTTTAATAACCTTATCTTGGGCATCCATTACGTCTTTGTTAACCCAGCATGGGAATCTTTGAATAACAGGAACTCCACTATTAACTTTATTTTTTGCATCAGCTTCCATCCCTGCAATAGAATCTTCTGTTGCAGTAGGCGCCTTTCCCATAATTTCAATGTAATCTAAAGCAGCATTAATTTCATCTTCTGTTGCATTTTTTGCGAACATATAAGGTGTACCACCAGACAATGAAAATTGAGCACCATTTGGTCCTGCTGGTATTGCAAACATTGCTAAATCTTTTGCAGGAAGACCATTATTTTCAGTAGGTTGGTTAACTGCATCATTTGCTGCAATATACATGCTAGCGGCTCCTGTACCTAATTCTGAAAAACCTGTACCCCAATCTTCATTTGTAGGATCTGCTGTAAGGCAATCATACTTCCACTTTAAATCTTTTACAAAATTCATTGCCTCTATAGCTTCTTTACTATCAACGTTTGATTTATATTTTCCATTTGAATCCACTGTACATAATGTAGCTCCAAATGCCCATGCTATATTTGAAAAATGCCATCCACCTGCTGCATCCTTAGCTAAAAGGCAAAATCCTGCTTTACCTGTCTTCTGCTTAATTGTTTGTGCTGTTTTAGCTAATTCATCCCATGTCTTAGGAATAATAGGATATCCACTACTATCAACTAGTCCAGCTTCCTTAAATAATTCAACATTTGCCATGACACCTAATGCATATCCATCACGTGGAATGCCATATATCCTCCCGTTGCTATCTGATAGAAGTTTCTTAATTTGTGGGTTAATTGCAGTGTCCCATCCACGTTTCTTCAATATATCAGTAATATCAGCAACATATCCGCCTTTAATAAGTTTTTGAGGCTCAGTATACCAGGTTTCGAATACAGTTGGTAGATTTCCTGCCTCAGCCATAGGTACAAATGTTTCTGTAGAATACTTATAATAATCAGGAACAACTTCGACATTAGGATCTTTTGCTTCTAATTTTGTTTTATACCCTTTGTGTAATTCAATCTCATCTTTCAAAGTATCTTCTGGCCAAAGACCCATTTTTAATTGAATCTTCCCATCTGATTTTGCATTGCTACTTGCACTTTGAGACTTTGAACCACATCCTGTAATCAATGTGGCTGCTAATGATGCAATTAACACCATGCCTAAGATTCGTTTAATTTTTTTCATAACTTTTCCCCTTCCTATTTTTTGATAAACACTTTTAAAGTTTAACGTTAAACTTAGCGTTTTATAATAGAATAATATTTAAGAATCCAAAGCTTGTACATTTTTAGTCAATTTAGTTTTAATAACGTTTTCAGTTTTACGTTAAACCTATTATAGCATCTATAGTAAATAGTGTCAATATATGGTTACCCATCTTCATGGTATTTTTTTAATAATTGATTACTTGTATGAATCAAATCAACAATTAAATACTTCTAAAAATTATATTTTATAAATAGTTCTAATAACTTCAACTAGTATCACTAGTTAAGTTACGCCCTATAATTCTTATTTCTCTGTTTGATATTTTTAAAAATGACAACTTTGTCATGTGACATACTTGTCATATGAAATAATTTATGCTATGATGTCTTCAAGAGGAGATGATATTGTGCCAAAAGATACTTTTAGAAATTTAAATGAAGATAAAAAGCAAAGAATTTTTAATGCAGCTGTACAGGAATTTTCTACTTGTTCTTTCAGTGATGCATCTATTAATCAGATTATTAAAACAGCAGGAATACCCCGTGGAAGTTTTTATCAATACTTTAATGATAAAGAAGACCTCTACTTATATATGATAGAAGAAATTTCAAATCAAAAGAAAAAGCTTATCCCTGAAAGAGTTTCAAATCCAGATGATGAGTTTTTTGAAACTTTTATACAAAAAACTAAAGAGTCACTTGAATTAGGTAAAGCTAAACCTGAATACACCAAGATAGGCATGCTCATGCAAATGGATAACTCTGAATTTATTGCTAAATTTCGTACTGCTTCCATTGAAAAGTATAGAAAACAACTAAAACATAATAAGGAATGCGGGCTTATAAGGCAGGAAGTTAATACTGATATAGTTTTGGATATGCTTTTCTCATATACCTTAGAGGAATATTTCAAAAGTGGCTTTGATGAAAATGAGTATTTAAAGAAGGTTATCGATGCCATTAATATAATTAAAGAAGGAATCAAAAATAAATAAGAACTAATAATAAAATTATCCAATTGCTTTATTCATTGAATTAAGGAGGAAAATAACTATGAATCCATATGTACTTGGTTTTCAAGATATTGATAAAACAAAACTAGCAATTGTTGGAGGTAAAGGCTCTAACCTCGGTGAGTTATCTAGAATTGATGGAATAATTGTACCAGAAGGTTTTTGTGTTACCACTGAAGCCTATAAAAAAATAATTGGAAATAGTAATGAATTTAATTCATTACTAAATGAATTATCCCTTTTAAATGCTAGTGATATAGAAAAAATCAGTGAAATAAGCGGAAAGATTCGTAAGGCCATTGAAGATATGATAATTCCAAAGGACATTGATGATGAAATAACCTTTCACCTTTCAAAACTTGGCGAAAGAAATGCTTATGCTGTACGTTCTAGTGCTACAGCAGAGGATTTGCCAACAGCCTCATTTGCAGGGCAACAAGATACGTATTTAAATATTATGAGAAAACCTTCTATTCTTAAGCATATAAGTAAGTGCTGGGCATCACTGTTTACAGATAGAGCCGTAATCTACCGTATGCAAAATGACTTTGACCATAGCAAGGTTCAGTTATCTGTAGTTATTCAAAAAATGGTGTTTCCTCAAGCTGCAGGAATTATGTTTACAGCTGATCCTATTACATCTAATAGAAAGATAGTATCTATTGATGCCAGCTTTGGACTTGGTGAAGCTTTAGTTTCAGGACTTGTGAATTCTGATATTTATAAAGTGCAGGAAAATAAAATTATTGATAAAAAGATATCTTCTAAAAAACTTGCAATTTATGCATTAAAAGAAGGCGGTACTGAAGAAAGAGAAATTACAGGTGAGCGTCAAAATATGCAGACACTGACAGATGATCAAATTTTACAGCTTAGTAATATGGGTAGAAAGATTGAGTCCTATTTCGGTCGTCCACAGGATATTGAATGGTGCCTTTATGATGGTAATTTCTATGTTGTTCAAAGTCGTCCAATTACTACTTTATATCCTACACCACAAGTTAATGATAATAAAAACCATGTTTATTTATCCTTTGCTCATAGGCAAATGATGACAGAGGCCATGAGACCATTAGGTTTAAGTTTCTTCCAAATATTCTTTAAGCAATTTGGAATACAAACAAATATGCCCGTGATAGGCGGAAGATTGTATATGGATATATCCCATGATCTTGCTTCGCCAATAGCAAGAAAGCTTTTTATCAGTGGTTTAGACAAGGTAGATGTTTTGATGAAGAGTGCACTTATAAATCTTCAAAAACGAAAAGAATTCCTTAAATCGCTTCCTAAAGGAAAGACATCTTTGAATGTAGAAGGAGGTGTCCTATCTTTTGGAATTCAGATGATAAAAGAATATCTCAGAAATGATCCAGCTTTTGTTGAAAAATCTGTAGCTGAAAATCAAGCACTGCTTAGGAATAAAGAAAAAATATTTTCTTCTATTTCTGGAGAGGAGCTCTTTGATTTCATTGTAAAGGACATGAAGGATATAAAGGCTGCTATGTTTAAAGTCTATGGAGCTTATTTTGCAGGATCTTATGCCTCTAACTCGATAAACAAAAATATGAAGAAATGGCTTGATGAAAAAAGTGTAGCAGATACCCTCGCTCAATCTGTATCAAACAACGTTACTTCCGAAATGGGATTAGAGCTCCTTGATGTAGCAGATGTAATAAGACAGTATCCAGCTGTAATTAAATATCTTGAGAATGCAAAAAGAGAAACTTTCTTTGAAGATTTAAGTAAAGTAGATGGAGGTAATATTGTCAGCGACTCTATTCACAGTTATCTTAAAAAATATGGTATGCGCTGCTCTGGAGAAATTGATATTACCAGAACAAGATGGAACGAAGACCCAATGCTTCTTGTTCCACTAATACTAAGCAATATAAAGAATTTTGAACCTAATGCCCACAGTGCTAAATTTGACCAAGGACTTCTTGAAGCTAAACAAAAAGAAGCTGAAATATTAAGCCGCTTGAAGCAGCTGCCTGGTGGTAATAGGAAATTAAAAAAGACAAAGAAAGTCATAAGTGTTTTACGTAATTTTGCTGGCTATAGAGAGTACAATAAATATCTTTTAATCTGTTATTTCTGGATTGTAAAACAGGCATTACTCAAAGAAGCCGAAACCTTAAAACAAGATGATGTAATCAAAGACATAGATGATATATATTATCTAACCTTTGATGAACTTAAAGAAGCAGTTAAAACAAAACATGTTGACTACGGCATCATAAATAAGCGGAAAGAAGAATATGAAATTTATAAGAAATTGACACCACCTCGTATAATGACTTCTGATGGAGAAATAATTTCAGGCGAATACGATACAGGCAATATGCCAAAAGGAGCAATAGCTGGAACCCCTGTTTCTTCTGGTATTGTTGAAGGGCGAGCTAGAGTTATTTTAAATATGAATGAAGCAAAAATAGAAGAAGGTGATATTTTAATTACAAAATTCACCGATCCAAGCTGGACACCAATCTTTGTTCTTGTTAAGGGCTTGGTAACAGAAGTAGGTGGAATGATGACTCATGGTGCTGTTGTTGCAAGAGAATATGGCCTTCCAGCAGTGGCAGGTGTAGATGACGCTACTAAACTTATTAAGGATGGTCAAAGAATTAGAATAAATGGAACAGAAGGTTATATAGAAATCTTATAGACTAACCTAAAGGTAAAATTTTCTGTTTCAGTAGGAATAAAAAAGTACAACTATATAAGCGACCCAATCCGGGCCGCTTTCTTAAACTCTAAGACTGGAGGTACATACTCATGAAAAGAGAAAAGAAAATAGCTAATACAAATCTCATATTGTTATTACTTGGACGTATGATATCTGATACTGGAACAGGAATTCAATTGTTTTCTTTTTATACTCTCTCATAAAAATTAGTGACTCATTATAAGTGCTATACCTAACTCAGATAAACTAAAACAACCCACGAAAATCCAAACTTGAAATATTCGTGAGTTCCATTCTGGAGACTATATATAGTCTCCATCATTTATTTGGGTTATATATAGCTCTAAACAGCAACCTTAACCAATGATTTCTTCTTCCATTTCCCTTGCCTATAACGGATGACACTTGCTATAGCTGTTATAGTCCAAGTCAATCCGCTTGTGGTCCATACGCTCCAAACTCCCAAAAAAGGAATTATTGACAGGGCTCCTGAAAATCCCACTCTTCCTGCTACTTCCACAAAACCATTAATCATAGCATAAAATGCATCACCAGTACCATTTAGCAATCCTCTTGTAATATAAATCATTCCAAGAGGGAAATATGCACAGCTGGTAATCTTTATTGCACTAGCTCCAAGACTTATTACAGCTTCATCATTAACAAACACTTCCATGATAGCCCTTCCTCCAAGCTGAGCTGCTAAGAGTGCCAAGAGACTGAATCCGGCTACTATTAAAATGCTTTTATGATATCCCTTTTTAACTCTATCCAATTTATCAGCACCCATATTCTGCCCTGAAAAAGTGGACATTGCTGCACCTAAAGAATTGAAGGGTTGTTGTATGAGCTGCTCTACTCTGCTTGTAGCAGTGAAAGCTGCAACCGCTGTCTCTCCAAAGCCATTTACAACGCTCTGCAGCGCCACAAGAGATACGGCAATAGCTGAGTTCTGAATTGCAACTGGTACACCAATCTTTATACATTTAGTAATCATTAACTTATTTACTTTCCAGTGTTCCCTTTTTAATTTAAAATATGGGTTTTTAAGTACTGCAAAAACTATGCAGCCAGCAGCAGCACATGCCTGAGAAATAACTGTAGCAAAAGCTGTCCCAGGTACACCAAATCCAAATTTAAGAACCAAAATCAAATCCAAAACAACATTAATTGCGCAGGAAACAATTAAGAAAATTAGAGGTGTTCTTGAATCACCCAGAGCCCTAAGCATAGCCGCTATAGCATTATAAGCAGCCACAGCTATCATCCCTCCAGATGCTATTCTTAAAAAAGCTACAGAATCATTTAAAATTTCTGGTGGTGTATTCAAAAGCTGTAACACCTGACGTGCCAAAACAACTCCCAGTATACTCATAATTACTCCAGATATTCCAATTACATAAGTTGAATTAGCTATAGCTCTTTTTACTTGTTCTTCTTCCTTAGCACCAAAATATTGTGAAATAAGAATTCCTATTCCAACGGATAACCCTAAACATACAGAGAAAAAAAGAAAGCATAAGGAACCACAAGCTCCTACTGCCGCTAAAGCATTAGCACCTACATACTTTCCTACAACAATTGAATCAATTAAGTTATAAAACTGCTGGAATACGTTTCCAGCAAGCATTGGCAAAGTAAATTTTATAATGTGAGAAACTTCATTCCCTTCTGTCATATCATCTAAGTATTTTACTGACATAATTTAAAACTCTCCCTCTTTTGTCAACTTATATTCATAATGCCAAAATTATTCACATATTTATATCTTACACTATATACCTAATTATTCAATACAGCCTTTCTATACATATCCCTTGATTAATCCAACAGGAAGCTCCTTAGGCCTATTACACCTGCTTAATAAATCAACATACTGTTTCGTTCTAAAACTAATATAAAAGGCATGCATAATCTCAAGTACGTGATTAGCCAATTCCCCACTTACTCTTGGTTTTTCACCTGTTTGTATACAGTTTGCCATATCTGCAATTCCAATTCCTCTGCTATTTTCTATATACATATGAGTAAGAGAGACCTCTTTAAATTCATTTTCATGAGCTAGTTTAAGCCGTACAGGACCTCCAAATGTATTAGGATCAGGAACTATAAGAGTTCCAAGTGTACCGTAAATTTCAATACGTGGTAACGTACTGCTCCATATATCAAAACTTGTTATCATTGTAACAATTGCACTGTTTCTGAATTCAATAGTACCTGCTACATGAGTCGGTACTTTCACATCCATCACCTTACCAAACTTTTTATCACTTGTTATGGTTCTTTTAGAAAAAGAAGTTTTTGTCATTCCACAAACAGTTTTCGCTTCTCCTAACAATGATACCAGAGCCGTAAGATAATATGGCCCCATATCAAACATTGGTCCGCCGCCTTCTTCGTAATAGAACTCTGGATCTGGATGCCAGCTTTCATGTCCATGACAAGTCATAAAGGCTGTAGCTGCTACAGGCATGCCGATAATTCCATCATCTATAAGCTTTCTGCAAGTCTGAAGTCCTCCTCCCAAAAATGTATCTGGAGCACAGCAAAGCATAAGTTGCCTTTCCTTCGCAAGCTCTACAAGTTCCTTTCCTTGTTCTAGAGTAAGGGCTAATGGCTTTTCCACATATACATGTTTTCCTGCAAGTAGGGACTTCTTACATATTTCAAAGTGCATCTTAGGCACTGTTAAATTTAGTACTATTTGAATTTCTTGATTCTCGAGCAATTCTTCAGTTGTTAAAACATGAGGAATACTATATTTTTCTGCAGCTGCTCTTGCACTTTTTCCATTCAAACTAGAGCATGCATATACCTTGGTGTTCACAAAAACCTTCGTTAAATTTTCAAAATATATTGAGCTTATATTTCCACAACCTATAACTCCAATTTTTACTTTATCCATTTTATACACCTTCCTTTCTAATTAATACTTACAAAATTTTCTTACCAATTAGTATACTACACTTACTTAATGAATTATGCTGGCAATATATTAATCAAATATGGACATATATTGCAGTACAATCTATATTTATATATTCTAATAAGTGCTTGGAATATATAATTTTTTTACACAGCCTTATAATTTTGTTTTGCGAACTAAGTTTATATTTTACTTTCTTATACAAACAAAACAACCCACAACAATACATTTCTGCATTGTTGTGGGACTGATAATAAAAAAATACTACTCGAAAGTAATCTTACTTTGAATATCAAATAAATTTTAATTTATCTTTTAAAATACTTCTTTGAAATTTTATTTAACTTTTCTGCCTGGACATAATATGTGGTCCGTAAACCATTTACAATTATTTAAGTTTCCCCCACATCCAAAGCACCTATTTAAAGGTTCTCCATTAATCACATGATTAGCAAACTCAGGATCAGTAAGCATTCCTCTACCAATGGCAGCAAAATCTACAAAGTTATTTTCTATTAAAAATCGTACCTGTTCCTCTGTTTGAATTTCATTTACTGCTATAACTGGAATTCTCACTTCTTTCTTTATTTTACACCCGCTATATGTCATTGGACTGCATTTAAACTTTTCTGGAATAGCATGAGTTGGGGGATTCATTCCAAAAGAAATATGCAATAAATCAATACCAGCTTTTTCAAATATTTTAGCTACTTCAATCCCATCTTGGCTTTTAGGTAAATATTCACCCATTCGCACACCTATAATAAATTTTTCGTGAGTTTTTTCTCTAATTTCAGGTAGTAATTCAGTCAAAATTCTTGTTCGATTTATAGCTTCACCTCCATATTGATCTGTACGTTTATTATAAGATGAATCAATAAATTTACTTAAGGTAAAGCCATGTGCAAAATGATATTCAACACCATCAAAGCCTATTTCACAAGCAGAAATTGCTGCCTGCTTCATATCTGCCTGCATAGAATAAATTTCATCAGTTGACAGTTCATTAATATTCACATCACCGCAAGAAAGCTGAAGCATTATTGTCGTACCATATCCATGGCAATTGTCAACAATCTTTTTTAGAACTGCAGTATTTTCACTTGACCATAAATTTGTTGAATTTGCAGCGCCAAATACCCTTGTTCCTTGCATTATAATAAGGCCTGTACCACCTTTTGCACGTTCTGTATAATGTTCAATATGCTGCTTTCCATAAAAAGCATCATCATCTCCATGAAATGAAAAAGGAAGCATTGGAGCCATAACAATTCTGTTTTTTATAAGATTTCCACGAACAGCTATACTATCGTTTATTTTTGCCATTTTAATTACCTCCGTAAAATAAGAATAAATTTTATTGTATTACCCAAATAATTCTACAGCTCTTTTGGAAAACTTCTGAGCAAATACTTTTGCTTTATTAACTTGATATTCGTCTCCGTCCTTTATAAGTACTGCTCCAAAATGTGTAGGTACTTGTCTTACTCCACCAGAGTACACCATCATTCCTCTAACCAGCAAACAACCAATTAATGTAATTTCTGCAAAATCAGCACCACCACCGATAAAATTTTCAGTAATAAAAACTCCTCCTAATTTTTCATTTAAATTTATTGTTCTAGATGTATCTAAAAATTTCTTCATTTGCCACGAACATGTCCCGCAATATGTAGGAGCTCCAAATATAACGGCTGCAGATTCATTTATAAAGTTTTCGTCAATATTATTAATATTCATTGACTTCACTTCTATATCGCTATTTTCCTGAATAGTCCGAGCCATCATTTCAGCTACCTTTTCTGTATTTCCTGATTCGCTATGATATACAATTGATAATTTCATTAAATTGCCTCCTATTAATAAATTCTTTTTTATGGATTTAGTATATCATTTCATATAAACCAAGTAAACTATTTTCGTAAATTTAGTTTACTTGGTTTATATTCCTGCATTTATCTGATATACTTATTATGAACATATTGACCAAAAGAGGTGATTTGCTTGAATGAAAGAAACACTAATAGCTCACGTTATGAATGTGAAATGAATAAATTAAAATTAATAATGAAATTAGTGTATCCTATAAAAAAGAATGGACTAAGAACATTACGCTCAGATGATATAGCCAAGTATATGGATGTTTCAAAAGCTACTCTATATAAATATTTCTCATCAAAGGACGAAATAATTAAGGAACTAGTTCAATATTATATAACTCAATTATTGGAAATAAGCATTGATCACGTAAGTGATGCTCTCTCTTATGTTAAGGAATGGCAAAAAACATTTAAAGATAGCCTTTTATCAGCTAATTTTATATCTGAAGCATTTAAAAACGACTTAATGGAATCATATCCTGAACTTTTGCAAAAGATTAAAATTGCATCTCAAAAATATAGGCAAGAGTTAATTGTTTTTTACCAAAAAGGAATTAACTTTGGAGTATTTAATGATTTAAATCCTGCTATAGTAATTTTGCAAGATGAGGCATTTTTTAAAGATATGCTAAATCCATTATATTTAATGGATAATAATTTAACCATACGTACTGCTATAAATGATTATTATAATTGCAAAAAAGTTCAAGTCCTTAAAGATCAATATCATAAATTTAGTGATGCTGAGTGGAAAGAGCTTTCAGAATATCTAGTTCAAAAAGTATCATCAAGCATTATGTGAAATTAGATAAAAATTTTGTTTTTATAATAACTATATCTGTATAGCAATAAGATACCAGCAAGATACAAATTTTATATCCTGCTGATATCTAAATGATATTTCTATAACATCTGATTTCAAAAAATATTACTCTATCCCATAAAATTCTTCCTTCTTATATCCAATATAAGTATCAGTTTCATCATTTATGGGAATGATTTCCATAATGAATAGATTATAATTTTAGCTTTACCTATTATTTTTATATACCTTATAATGTGGCTTTTCACAATTCTTTTCCCAAAAAACTTCTATTCCTAAATTTTTAATTTCTAGATTACCTTGGAGCCACTGCAGATATACTTCTTCTTCAAAAATTTTCTGTGTTTTATCACAGGGAAATTCAGCACATTCACCGCAATAATCAATATCATGTTCTTTTGTGCAATCAAGAATAAAGCATTCCTTTATACTACATCCATGATGTTCTCTGGTGCGACATCCCGAGCATTTACCATTACTGTACTTTACCAACTCTTCTTGAAATATTTTAAATCGTTCAAGCTCATTTGAAGAATGCTTTTCATAAAATTCATAGATACCTTCCATATATTTTGATAATTGTTTTGCTACTCTAGAAATCATCCCATGTTCATAAGCACTACAGGTATGACACATTAAAGAACATGGAGCTATTTTTTCTAGCAATTCTTTTTTCTTCACATTCTTCATCCTCCTTATTATTAATCCTGCTAGGCTGAGTCACCAGAAATATATCTGTAATTAATTTTAATTGAGCATAATTATTAATGTTATTGCATGATGTATCATAAATTTCGCTAATTTATTCAAACTATATACATAATTATTTAATATAAATTAATTATTTTTCTAACAATATATGAATTTAAATTTCTTTTCCTTTTTCCAAAAGACAAATGAATAAAATTATATGCACCGTTATTCCATACGTTGAAATCATGGATACCTCCTTTGATAATTATCTCATAATAATTATCAATATTATCCCTGGCAATATCTTCAAGACCTTGAACCGCTTTCTCATATCCATATTTGCCTGCTATTTCATCAGCATCTCCACAGGTAATGTAAAGTAAATGTAACCTATATTCACTTGATGCTATATTAGCACCCAATATTTTACCATCACTTGATGTAGGCGCATTTGAAAAAGCACCTATATAAGCAAACAAATCTTTCATACCTTGCGCTAAAACAGTCTTATCAAGTTTATTATCCCAATCGCTCTTTGTTCCTGTATATACCGTTGAATCACACCTATAGCCACCAACAATCAAATTTAGTGCCTGCATTCCACCCATTGAAAGACCAGCGATGGCCCTATGCATTCGATTATATGCGATTCCTTTTAGCGACGTATCTTTTATATTTGCATACAAATTATAAGTAGCTTCAATGAAAGGCATCAAATCATATCTTAGCTCATAATCAAAATAATAGAAGCCAAGCATATTGATTTCTTCTGAATTAAATGAGCAGTCTGTCCAATCACATGTACTTCTACCCTCAGGAAATACCACAATCATTTTATATATATCACCATTTGCAATAAGATTATCAAATATGTTACATATAATAAAATTTCCATCAACCTTACCGTTGCTGTTTAACCATTCATAACGATTTCCACCTACTCCATGGAGTAGATACAATACATTATATTTCGTATCTTTATCATCTGGGTCATAACCTGCTGGCAAGTAAACATTACATTTCTTTATTATCATCTCTCCTTTAACAGTTTCTCTTCCAACTTCCTCTGAACTTATATTTTGATCCGTCACTAATTGTCGTGAAAAATTAATATAATTTCTCACACCATATGAAACTTCGGTTATAGTTCCTTGAAGCTCCTTCTTAACTGCTTTTTTATATTCATTAGGCACAGTTGTCACATCAATATTCTCCATGATTCATCCTGTATCCCTTCCTTTATTTTTACTTAATATAAAAAATTCTTATTCCATTCCATAAAATTCTTCTTTCTTATATCCAATATAAGTATCAGTTTGATCCTTTACAGGAATAACTTCTAGCATGCACAGATGATTACTTGAAATTTTCAATTCCATTTTGTAAACACCATCTTTTTCAAGTAATTTATAATCCATTTGAAGTGGTTCTGCTGAAGCTTGCAATATCTCTAATTGTTCTCTGTTTAGACTACGAGGCTTTCCAAGATTGCTCCAAGTCTGCATTGGATTTGCATGGACTCCTCCCACTTCCTTTTTAACTAAGATAGCCTGCTTTCCTATTGCAGGTAGTAATAGAACATAGGCCTCATCAGATGATTCTTTACTGCCTTGAAAGTCATTGAGGTTCCATCCGATAATTACATATTTGTCTTCATTTTTAGTAACAATCAAATTATCATCACGATAAAGCAGCTCTTTTCCAGCCCTAGAGAAAAATTCAAAAGCATAAAAGGTTGGTTTCTTTATGGAATTCATTGAAATCAACCCAAATCCCCCATGGAACACTGATTTAGGAACATCCATCTCCTCGAATACATCACTGAATGTCCAATAGGAATAAGAATCTGCATACTCTCCTATTTCACTTAGAATACGAGCAATATATGCTGCATGAAAATCCGTATCATGAACTGGGCAAATTGGAACATATGAGCTATTGAATTCCGTTATATGAAGCGGCATATCAGAAATACGTGGATAATCCCCCATAATTCTTCTAGTCTCTTTTAGTTCATCAATCATTTGTGATGGTTTATTCACAGTATGATATATATAATGCCCTCGCTTAGTTGGCTGATTGGCAGTATAACAATGACGGGTAATAAAGTCTAGCGGTGAATTCTTTTCAATGCAGTGCTCAAAAAATGATCTAAGCCATCTTTCTGTTTCGACACCACAGATTGCTGGTCCACCAACCTGTATTCGTGAATCAACCTTTTTAACGGCCTCTGCTGAATAATCATAAAGGATGAAATATTCTTCCATGGTACCTGCCCAAAATGAAACATTAGGTTCATTCCATACTTCAACTGGCCATGTAATTACTTCTTCCCTGCCATATCTCTCTATTAGATGATTTAATGTAGTCGTAATGAGTTCTGCCCATTTTTCGTGGGATATTGGTGGAGTCACATTTCCTTTCCAATAAAACACAGTCTTATCTCCAGTTTTGAGCTTTTCTGGCATAAATCCAAGCTCTAAAAATGGCCTGATGCCATTTTCAAGATAGGTATCTATTATTCTATCTAAATAGGTAAAATTATAAAACGGATATGTCTTCCCATCCATTTCACATTCACGATATATTCCAACATCATCACAAAATAATCCATGACCACGGATATACTTAAAATTTATGGACTGCTTAACTATTTTTAAATGGTCAATATATTCCTTTTGAAGAGCGAGCCCCATTCTGCCAGTGCCAACACAATATGTTACGTTATTTTTAAATGGTCTGCCTGAAGCTGGTATCTTAACATCTTTTAACATATTAAATCCTCCTCAATTTAGCTTTTACTTTGTTATAGGATTGTACTCAAACCAAAAGAAATCCGCATAATTATTAGTTTTTTCTCCATTTCCGCTTCCATACATCCCAATTGTACATCCCACAAATCCATCAGCCACTTCCGTACTTAAATTTGTGGTATCCAAATTTTTATATAATAACTTATGGTCAGCTCCATCGATTCCATAATAAAAAGATAATTTTTGTCCTTTACTTACTAATTTTAAATACAATCTATTTGAACTTATTTGAATTTCATTAATTAGAATATCTTCTCCATTACTACACTCTACGATTTGTAATACATCTTTCCCATATTTCCTTATATATTCATATCTAATATGATATTTATTATTTTGTACTATAGCTACTCCTGCACTTTCTTTTTCAGCCATAGGTTTAAATTCCATCATAGTAGATACAACATAATAATAATCTTTTTGCCTAATTCCAATGTAAGCTGGATTATCCAAATCCTTTAATGACTGCTCCTTTAAATATAGACGCAAACATCCTTCCCTCTCTGTAAGAGAATATAAATTTTCACTTGGATTTCTTAAAAACATCCAATTATTTTCTAATGTCTTTCCATAAAAATGATAACAACATTCTTTGGGCTCTATTTCATATTCTTCAAGTTCATGCTCCTGTTCTAATTGTAAAATGCCTGAACCAGGATTAACTACTGGCCAATCTTCTTCCCATATTACCTTTGCCAAAAATGTCTCTCTCCCAGTATTGCAATACCCATCACATGTTCTACTTGCGAGCATTACCATAAACCACTTATCATCTTGCGTTTTTACTAAATCTCCATGACCAACATTTTTTATTGGATATTTCATTCCTAAATGTCTATGCGTAAGAATTGGATTACGTGGATTTCCCTCGTATTCTCCGTAAATTGAAGTACTTCTGGCAATAGTAATACAATGTTCTGATGCAGTTCCTCCCTCTGCTATCATTAAATAATAATAATTATCCTTTTTATATACATGAGGGCCTTCAGGCCAAATTACATTTCTCATGGCACCTTTCCAAATTTTATGGCTATCTCCTACAAGACATAGATTGTTTAAATCCAATTCTTGAATCCAGATTTCCCAATCTCCATTGTAACGTACACCTTTCTGATTTGGTCTTGTGCCAACATAATATGCTCTTCCATCATCATCAAAAAATAAGCTTGGATCAATACCTTCCGCTCCTTCTAACACATAGGGATCAGACCATGGCCCTTCTGGTTTCTCTGCTTTAACAATAAAATTACCACCATGAGGAACATTTGTTGTTATTAAATAATATATTCCATCGTAATACCGTAATGTTGGCGCATATACTCCTTGTGAATGTTCTATGCCAGTTAAATTTAACTGCGATTTTCTATTAAATATATTTCCTATCTGTTCCCAGTTAGCTAAATCCCTGCTATGGAATATTGGAACTCCTGGGAAGTACGCAAATGTAGATGTAACTAAATAAAAGTCTTCTCCTACTGCACATATTGATGGATCTGAATAAAATCCTGATAAAATTGGATTTCTTATTTTACTCATACCTGTCTCCTCCTACATCCAAATTTTATAATTTCCGCTTAACGCTAAAAAAGCAAATAAATATAGACAATTATCATAATATCTTCTATTCCCAGTTCTTAGAGGCGTATTCCAAAGTAAATCAACGCATTCTTTCCTGTACTTCCCCTTACTGGCTAAGGAGGCCATTGCATTAGTTGCAATAATAGCTACTGGATGTAGCGCTTTTTCTTCAATGATAGTTCCATCAATTTCATACACCAAATCATTCTTTTCTTTAACTGTCTCACAGAAAAAGGTTTGAATCTTATCAGCACATTCACATTCCCAATCAGAAGCTTCAAACCATTCATAATCTAATCCTAAGTTTGCTGCTACCCTATATGCATCACTATAATATCTTTCATGCTTATTTTTATCATATGGCTTTCCATCATAATATGAATATTCAGCAGCTAAACCTGTAATAGGATGACAAGCCTTCTTTAGAAATTCCCTGCTAGCTTTTGCTGCTTCCTTCCAAAATTCACGATCTTCTTCATTGCTCCAAATAGAAAACAATTCATAAAAATGAGGCAAATGATATGATGGATCTGTAAAATTAACTCCTGGTACAAATTTTATTAATTTATTTTCCTTATCCCACATTGGTTCTCCATCTTCGTTTTCTCCTTTGTGTATGCATTCATGGAGAATATCTTTTGCTTCCTTTGAATAATTAAAAATCCCGTCTCCGTTGCCCCATCTATGCGAAGCAAAAAATAATGCCATAGCAAAATATTCTTCACCATCAGAGGCTGGTCCATATGAATTTTTTTCTCCATTAGGACTTACGGACCATGCAAAATAACCTTTATTTAAGCCTTTATCCATATACATATAGGTTTTCGTCCATTTCCATAGTCTATCAAACTCTTCCTTCATATTCCTTTGAACGCACATCATCATGGCATAAGACATTCCTTCTGTTCTTGCATCATTGTTTCCTGTATCCACGAAATATGCCATATCCTCCCCAAAGGGATGGTATAGTCTTTCATTATCATTTCCATAAAATATAGTATTGTAGATATTCTCTAATCTATTTTCAATATCACATGGAGCATATCCGCATTCCTTAAATACATTACTATACGAATTTGTTTTATAAGCACTCATTACAATTACTCCTCATATAATATAATTAAACATCTTAAATTCTTGTTAATTTTTATTCTTTTACCCCACCAATAGTAAGACCTGAAATGAAGTATTTTTGTAAGAATGGATAAATGAAAACAATTGGTAATGCTGTTACAATTGTAATAGCTGAACGAATAGATTGTGATGTTACAATACTTCCAGAATTTTTTGCTATATCAGCAGTACCAGCCCCCCCTTGTTGTGTTGCAGCAGATAAAACCTTCATAAGTTCATATTGAAGGGTTGTTAAAGATGGACTCTGTGCACAATAAAGCATAGAATCAAACCAAGAGTTCCATTGTCCAACTGCAATAAACAGTGCAATTGTTGCAAGTGCAGGTTTACATAATGGTAAGATAATTTGAATAAAAATTCTAAACTCTCCTGCACCGTCAATTTTTGCAGATTCAACTAAGCTATCTGGCAAGCCATTCATATAAGTTCTTAAAACAATCATATTAAATGCAGCAACTAAGCCTGGTAAAATGTATACCAAAAAATTATTTGTTAAGTGTAAATCTTTCATTAATACATAGGTTGGAATCATTCCACCATTAACATACATTGTTAACACATATACTATTGAAAGCTGCTTTTTAAATATAAATTTTTTTCTACTTAAAACATATGCGAGCATTGCTGTTAAAAACACTTGTACTACTGTAGCAATTACGGTTCTTGAAACCGATATAAATGCTGCTTGTGTTAAGTTAGGGTTGTGAAATACTGTTTTATAGTTTTGAAGAGAAAATACTCTTGGCCATATATAAATACCACCTCTTACTGAATCAACACCATCATTGAATGAAATAGCTAATGTATTTAATATTGGATATAGAGTTACAACCACAAATATTGCCATAAATATTCCTATAATAGTGTCCCATATCTTATCATGTCTGCTTCTTTTTTTAGTCCCTACCATTTAAATTCTCCTCCTTTAGAATAGCCTTTCTTCTCCAACTGATTTTGCAAAACGGTTTGCTATAAATATTAAGATTATACTTATTACACTTTTAAATATACCTGCTGCTGTAGCCAAGGAGTAATTACTTAAACTAATACCGTATTTCAAAACAAAAATATCTATTGTTTGAGATACATCTAGAATAAGACCATTTCCAAGTATATATTGAATTTCAAAACCTGCATTTACAACATTTCCAAGATTCATAATAAGTAATATAATTATTGTTGGCTTAATACCTGGCAATGTAACATGTAACATCTTTTTAAATCTTCCTGCTCCATCTATCTCCGCTGCTTCATATAAATCCGGATTAATAGCTGTGATCGCTGAAAGATAAATAATACTTCCCCATCCAACTTCTTTCCAAACATTAGTTAATCCAACAATTCCCCAAAAGTATTTGGGATTTGCAAAGAAATTAATAGGTTGACTTATTACATGTAATCCCATTAATATTTGGTTTATAATGCCTGGATCTGGTGAAAGAATCATTTGTACAAGACCTGTTACGATTATCCATGAAAGAAAGTGTGGAAGATAAGATACTGTTTGTACAAATTTCTTAGCCAAAACTCTTCTTACTTCATTTAGCAATAATGCAAAGCCAATTGAACAAATAAAACTCAAGGCTAAATTAATTATGGCCATACATAACGTATTTCTTAAAACATTTAAAAAACTTGGATCTTTGAATAAAATTTTAAATTGGTCAAAACCACACCAAGTCTGATCAAAGATGCCTTTTGCTGGTTTATACTTTTGAAATGCCATTACCCACCCAATAAGAGGCGCATAACAAAATACTGCAACCCATATTACAAATGGAATAGACATAATAATTAGAGTTTTCTGCTTCTTCATTTGTTCGAATATATTCTTTTTTGTTTTTATTTCTACATGTAATTTCGGATCTTTTACTCCTAATTCCATAATAACTCTCCCTTTTCTTATTTTTCTTATATTTTTTAATAATAGGGTATCTAAAAAGATACCCTATTTGTTATATACTATTTAGTTCTTGAATTTTTCTACTCTTCTCTTTACCTCTTTAGTAAGAGCATCTTCATATGCCTTTATATCTGCTTGAGTTGTTAATGTTGTTTGATACTCATTCCATGTTGAGTCAAAATCACTTGTGCTACACATAACAACCTTTGGAAGCCATTTCTTTTTAATATCATCCATTTTTATCATTGCCATATTTTGTGGATCATCCGCAGACCAACCACCAGTTGCTGAATAAATTGGATACCAAGGTTCATTCTTTTCAGGTGGAACATTGAGGAAGTCAGTCCATTTCTTATAACCATACCCATTCAAAACCTTCTTATCATCATCTGATAAAGTGGCTTCAAATTCACCTTGTTGTTGTTCTGGCCATATACAATTAATGCCATCATCTAAATAACCTGTAGCATATTGAGGGAAATAAGAGTATCTGCATTGATTAGCCTGCATCCAATCTTGATTTCTATAATTTTCTCTCTGTTCATCTGTCATATAAAATACACCTTTATCATCTACTTTATAATCTTTATCCTTTTCTCCCCACCATCTTAATGCTAATACATCATTAGATAATAAATCATTTATAACTTTTAATGCTCCATCTACATCTTTACAGCTAGTTGTAATTCCAAGTCCACTTCCAGTATTAAAGGCTGGTTGAGCTCTATATTGTGGTTTTACATTAGGATCAAGGGTCAAACCTAATGGCACCCAAGTTTTCTCATCCATATGCTGTTGCTTTAATGCTTTTTCTGCATCTTCAAATTCCCAATGCTGATCAATCATGCCTAAAACTCTACCTGTAGAAAGCTTTGATTTATATTGGTCATAAGATAATGTAAATGTTTCAGGATCTATAATTCCCTTATTATATTCTTCATTTAGCTTTTTAAAATATTTTTGTGCTTCTGGAATTGTATTATAGTTTTTAGCTGTAAGTGTTGCTTTATCTATAATTGCTTTTCCATCATTAGGATATCCAGCTACGAATTGAGGTGGATTTTCCAAACAGAAATATCTCCAATCATCACATAAAATATCAAAGCCTATGGTTGGTTGTCCATTTATTGTTGGATTTGCTGCTTTATATTTCTCAATCAAATCAAAATATTGATCAACAGTTTTTATTTGTGGATAATTAGCCCATTCTAAAACTGCTTTTTGAATCCAGAAAGCCTCATCATTGTGTTGTACTTGTGTATCTTTTCCTCTAGTCTTTCCAAACTGCTGTATATAATAAATATGCCCATCAGGCTTTCTTAATTTTTCCCATTCATCAGGTGTTAAATAGTTTTTAATATTAGGATATTTGTCTATCTTATCTTCCAATGGAATAAGTGCACCTGCATCTACTAGTGCTTGAGTTCCTTCTCCTCCCTCAATAAAATCTGGATATTCACCTCCTGCAATCATTACCCCAATTCTTTCTTTAGCTGTTTGTCCTGTAAGCCATTGTTCATTTACTTTAGCTCCTATTTTTTCAGCTATTACATTTTTCACTCTGTCATTATCAGGAATTTCCTTTCCTGCAACAGCAAAGAATGCTGTGAATTCCTTAATTTTTCCATTACTAGTACTTGTATCCTTTGTTTGATTACCACAACCTGCAAGAAGACTTAATGAGATAAATCCTGTTAAAAGCATACTAGTAATGAGTTTTGTTTTTTTCATTAAATTTCCCCCTATCATATTATTTAGATATTTATATTTTAATAATTATGAGCTTTATCTTGTAAACGTTTTGTTTACAAGATAAAGTTTATCATTTGTGCATACATCCAACAACCTAACAAATTATATAAAAAACATTAAAAATTATGCATTTCTACATATATTCCAACCAACAATAAATGCCGAAATAGTCATAAAGCCTGAAGTATTCTTCCATGGTTCCAGCCCAAAATGCAATATTAGGCTCATTCCATACTTCAATCGGCCATATGACTATTTCTTCTCTACCATATCTATCTATTAAATGATTTAATGTAGCTGTAATTAGTTTTGCCCACTTTTCATAGGATACAGGGCGTTAATCACCTTACAATAATATCCATAATCACATTTCTTAACTCTGGATTTAAATCCTTTTCTTCTGTTAAATCAAGCACTGGATAATTATCAATATCAAAATGAACACGACGAAGTCCAGAAGATCTAGGTCCATTAACTCCTGGTCTCGCATGATAAGCATTCCATACATTTCCATCTTCATCTGTAACATAAGAATTATGACCGGGACCGTATTCTCCTGGTGCACTTCTAGAAGTAAGTAGAGGATAATTTCCCTTTGTCCAATTAGCAGGATCTAACAAGTCTGCATTTTTATCTGCACATAGAATTCCTACAACATAAGTCGCATCTATCATTGCACTAGCAAAAGTTAAAAATACCTTTCCATCTCTTATCAAAGTAAATGGTCCTTCATCAACAAAAACATTGTTATTTGCCCAGCCATAATCTGGCTTAGAAATAACTACTGGATCACTTATTAGCTTCCATGGCTCCTTTGAATCAACTTTAGCAATATAAAGCCATGCCCCAAGATCCTCTGGTAAAAATTCACGTTGTGACCAAACTACATAATACTCTCCGTCTATTTCGAAATTTGTCATATCAAGAGAAATGGTTTTCCCTGCTTCACATAAATAATTTCCATCTTTCTTTACTACACGGTGTGGCCTAGACCAATCTTTTGCATTCATTGGATTTCCATCCTTTTTTAGCTTCATAACATGTGATTCTTCATAAAAAAACTCTCCTGAGGTTGCCCCATGGAAGATATATAAATCTCCTTCAACTATGTGAAATTCTGGTGCCCATAAAAGACCTTTAATATCCTCATACATATTAGAATCGATTATCAATTTTTCTTCAGCCTTTAATAAATCTGGTATGTTATCTGCTTCTCTCATATATAAGCTGTGATTTCCATCAGCATCATTTGTTGCAATAAAATAATACTTTCCCTTCCATTTTCCTATACATGGGTCCGCACGGTCAGTAGCAATAGGGAATTCATAATGATCTTGATGTACTTTACCAGTTATTCTATACTTTCCTGACTTATTCCAATCTATTTCCGATAAATTCCAATCTACATTCTTCATGGCTGTTGTTCCATCACTATAAATAGCAGTAGCCTTCACAACTTTTAGTTCTTTTTCTGATGTAATATTCACACTTTCAGGTACTTTTATTTCCACATTAGTAGGCACTATAAGTTTACAAATAAGGTGATGTGCCACTTCCATCGATACACTTATAACATTCCTTGGTACTACTCCCTCTATTTCTGTATTAACATTTTCTATAACAAAAGCTTCTGTCTTTTCAGGTATCGAAGCACTGTTTATATTCAATATATCAGCAGTAAAATTCTTATAATAATTCCCACTTTCGTCACTCCAACAAATTATATAAACTTTTTTATCCTCATCATACTGGCATTTAATATCACTTACATAAGTTTCTCCTTTTAAATCAATCAATCCAATTTCCTTATACTGCAAAAGATCTTCTGAAGTAAATAGAAGCACTCGCCCTTTACTCTGCTCATCATTGTTACCCTCTGCCTCTGTACGTATAGCAACAACACCAAAAGTACCATCTGCAAAATAAAAAATATATGGATTTTTCAAGCTTTTTGCATTAAGAGATCCATTATCATTTTCTGTTGCTTTAGCAAATAAAATTCCCGAATTATGATTTAACTCCTGAAATCCCACTCCATCTTCACTGTAAGCAAGATGCATACTATATGCTAATTTTTCAGAATAAATCAAATTTTCCTGTGGTTTTCTTGTATAACAAAGTACATATTTTAAATCTTCTTTCTCTTTATATATCATAAAATATTTCTTCCTTCCCTAATTGATAAGTTAATTTTTCACTTCAAAATGTTATACTTAAACTTTGAAAATTCAGCACTTCCACCAATTTCCTTTGTAGAGAACAGAAATAAACCGAAACGGCATCCAGCAAACTGATCCATCTTCCATACAAGATTATGTGTAATGCCAAGCTTTATCCATGCTTCTCCATCCTGGTAGTAAAACTCACATTCATCTATTTTATTTTCGAAATTACCATATGCTTTTAGTGTTACTTTAGCATGTTTTACAGGAATTCTTCCATACTCCACTCCAGGCTCTTTATCTATTAAATTTCCAAAGATTGATTTATCATCAGTACATTTTGCTAACATTACTAAGTAAAATTGTTCGTCTTCTTTTGTAAGTGCAATTAATCCATACGAACTTATTAGAAAACATAAGCCTGCATAATCACCATTCCTAAGTTCCTTGCCATCTAAAGTTACTATTGCCTCACTCCTTGGTCCCATAGCTCGTTGTGTTAGAGTATTTACTGCATAATTTATGTTTGGGCAAACTTTTCCTGAGTGAATACGATATGTCCCGGATTTTTCTGTAACTGACCATAATTTATCATTTGGTATATGATTCCATTGCCAAAACTCTTTTAACTTAATTTTCCCCTTCTTATCAGGCTTATAAATAAAGTCATCATCTCCAACCAGTAATTTGTATTCATATCCTGGTTTATTATCTAGAATCTCAATGTATTGAGGTGCCTTTTCATTAAATACTGGGAAATCATTTTCAAAGTGCATTGGAACAATAACAGGTACACGTCCAACGGCGCCACGATCTTGAAACAGCATAGCATACCACTTTCCATCTGGAGTATCCACTATTCCTCCTTGTGCTATACCAGAGTTATGAAATCCCATATCATCATCAAATACTTCTCCACCAACAAATTTTCCCTCTATAGAGTCAGATACAAAACATGCTTGAGTTCTATGCCCATTTTTAGACTTTAGCATGTGAATAAAAAAAACATAATATTTACCATTAATTTTATAGAAATGAGCGCCTTCATAACCAAGATAATACTCTTGCGTTTCTCTTACAATTATTCTATCTAATCCATCTAACTTAGGACCTGAAAGGTCATCTTTCAATTCCGTAATATGAATTTCATTATTTCCATGAATTATATAAACTCTATCATCATCAAAAAGCAGTGAGCAGTCATGATAAAATCCTTCAATATTATTCTTTTCCCACGGACCTGTAATATCCATAGCTGTATATAGGTAAGTCTTATGAGTGTCATTTGCTACAAAACACACATAGAATTTTCCTTTATTATATCGCAGTGATGCTGCCCACATCCCCTTTCCATAAATTTGCTTATCATCTTCTAGCTTTTGATCTAGTGTATCCTCTAAAATGTCATATACGTAAGTAGCTACTTCCCAATTAATAAGATTATATGAACGCAATATAACACAGCCTGGCATAAAATGCATTGTGGTACTAACCATATAGTAAGTATCATCTATTCTTATTGGATCAAGATCTGGATAATCAGCCCAAATAATCGGATTTTCACTCATAAACTTGTCTTCCTATCTTTAAATAATTCTTATATATAACAATATCTCAATTAAGTTAAAAATTGTTTTCTATATTGTATTGGTGTTTTTTCTTTAATTTGAACAAATTTATTAATGAAATAATCCGGATTGCTATAACCAACTTTTTCAGCAATACTATAAACTCTATCATTACTGCTTTTTAATAATTCTGCTGCTTTTTCAACCCTATATGTATTTAAATAATCTTTAAAACACACCTTATATTTCTTTTTAAAAATTTGTCCCAAATATGCGCTATTAATAAAATACTTTTCACTTAAATACTTTAAACTTAATTTTTCCATATAGTGCTCTGATATTTCCTTATCAACTTGACTTAAAATTCCTTGAACTGAATTTTGCCTCAATTGGCTTAAATACTTTGAAAACTCTAACGAAAAATCTTTTAAATGTTTTGCACTCCCTCTGCTTATTATTTGCTCGAAGGAAATTGAACTAATATATTTCATAACCTCTTCCTGATTAGCTTCGAGATCTAACCTTCTTGCAATATTAACCAGATTACACAACAAATAATTTATATTTATGTTTATAATTTCCAAATCTATCTTACACTCCCTAAAGCTATCATAAATTTTATCAACACATTTTATAATTTCTTCTTTATTATTTTCATCTATTTCATGGATTAAATCATCCATATATTGCTTTTCTACATCATAGCTAAGTTCCTTTTTTTCTATAATTTGATCATAATATGAAATAATATTTCCATTTGAAAAATCTGAAAATAATTTAGCTATAATAGCAGTTTTATATGACATTGATAATTCTCTAATACTGCTTACTTTCTCCCCAATGTAAATATAAAAATCATATTTTTGATTTTTCCTCATATCCTTTTGCAATTTTGCAATGTATTCATTTTCATTTAAACCGTACTCTTCTGCTAATTTTTTATCATATATAAATCCAATATCATAATAATTTTTATACTTGCTTCCATCAAAAATTACATTATAACAATTTTCTCCAAGCCATCTTATCATCTTTTTATAAAATACTTCTTTTCCATTTCGTTTTTCATCATCAGTAATATTGCTATAAGCGTCATCATAATAATTAATTTCTATGATTACATATCGTAAGTCTTTTGAAAAATTCTGATATTCATTAACATATTCTAAAGTAGCATTATCACATTTTCCATTTATTATCTCGCTTAAATATTTATCATACAAAACCTTATCTTTTGTTTTTTGTATGATTTTTTGATTTTCCTGCTTAATATATTCGTCTTTGAAGCTATTTAAAACTTTGATTAATTCATCTTTTCTAATGGGCTTTAAAACATAATCAGTTACATTGTATTTTATTGCTTTTTTAGCATATTCAAATTCATAGTAGCCGCTTAATACTATGAATTTAATTGTATTTGATATATTATTTCTTACATGTTCAATTAATTCAATACCATTCATTTCAGGCATTTTTATATCTACAATTATCAAATCTATCTCTTTTTTCTCTAATTCCTTTATTGCTTCAATACCATTTGCGGCTTCACCAATAATTTCATAACCATACTTTTCCCAATTAATTAGAATCTTAAGACCTTGGCGGATAAATGGTTCATCATCCACTATTAAGATTTTAATCATATTCCTTTTCCCACCTTAATAATATTATTTTCTCATTAATCACATTGTTTTTTCATTAGTTCATCGAGGTAAATCTGTAATTTTACTTCCGTTCCTTTCTTTAACTTGCTATCAATTTTAAATTTCATATTATTATTGCAATACATCTTCAAACGCATATAAGTATTTAAAATACCAATACTCTTACTTCTATTAAGCATGTCCATTTCTGCATCTTTTAATTTATTCATAATCAAATTTAGTTCCTCTGCACTCATTCCACATCCTGAGTCTAATATTTCTATAAATAAACTGCTCTCATCTTTGATTATGTTAACATTAATCCCTGCCTTATATGATACTTCTTCAATTCCATGAACACACGCATTTTCAACAAATCCTAAAATAGATAACTTTGGTATTTTTATTTTTTTACATTCTTCCATAATATAAAAGCTATAAGATAATTTATCACCAAAACGATACTTTTGAATTTGAAGATAATTTTCTACAAATAGCATTTCATCTTCAATTGTAATAAAATCCTCCCCCCAATTTATTGTAGTTCTCAGTAATGTAGATAAATTTTCAATTACATCTGCAGTCTCTATTTCACCCTTTATCAAGCTTCTCATACGAATACTCTCGAGGGTATTAAACATAAAATGAGGATTGACTTGACTTTGCAAAGCTTTTAGCTCCGACTGCTTTTTAGCTAGTTCAAGCTTTTGCTTTTCTGCATCTCTCTTAAATACAACTTCTATTAATTCCTTAATTCTTAAAACCATTAAATTATAGCTTCGAATTAAGTTTCCAATTTCATCATTGCCATAACTACATTGTATTGTGAAAAATTCCTCATTTTCTACCTTACCTAAATATTTACTAAGTAATGTTACTCTATGCCTAATAGAATACGATACTAAAAAAATAATAATAGTTGGTAGTAACAAATTAAATATTATTAATCCTAGCAATATTTCTTTCCGTTCAGCAATTCTAGATAAAGGATTTATTTCATCTTCTGTAATGATAATATTCCACTTCTCATTTGCTGCTTTAAAGCTAAATGAATCATTTAACTTAACTGCTTTATTCTCAATACAATCTACTGTATCAAATTCCTTCCATCCATCATTTGATACTTTATTAGAAAACAAAATAAAGTCTTTATTGCAAACATATAAATTGCCATCCATTTTCTCATTCAAAATATCATTGTATATTACATTATAATCTACATCTATTTTTAAAATATTTTCATTTTTAGAACTAAAGTTATCTAACTTTCTAATAATACTGATGGTTCTAGGCATACTACTATTTTGAATAATCTTTTTATCATTATCATAATAAACTGAAATAGTCATATTTTTATTGTTATTACAAAATTGTTTGTACCAGTCACTCTCTCGAATTTCTGGCGTTAATTTTCTAAAATTATTGCTATTGCTTATAGTATCATTATCTGTGTATATTGTAACTTGATATACATGCTGTGAGTTATAGTAGTAATTGATTACATTGTTTTGCAGCAAAAAATTATATTCTTCATAATATTGAAGAAGGTTATCATATCTTTGGGTAATAAACTGATTTAATCCTACATCCTTGTGTAAATGATTTGATACTAGTACGCAATTTTCTAACACTGCCTCTAAATTATATTTAACTCTGTCTATGGCATATTCCATATTGGTCTTCTGCTCTTTTACTTCATTTTGTTTAATCGTTAAATAGAATACTGAATTGGTAACTATCATAGGAATTAACACACAAAACAAATATATTAATAATAATTTTGACTTAATACTATAATTATTTAAAACATCATATCTTTTCATATATATCTCTCCAGTCAAAATTACAAAATTTATTATATCTAATAATACATTATTATTGATTTCAAATCAACTAATTGTAATTTAAGTAAATTTTATCCACGAATTATTATAATTCTATTTTTAAAATTATAAATTGATGATTATCTTTAATTTTATAAAAAGACTGTATATAGATTCACTCAATCTATATACAGTCTTTTATGATTTGTTTTTATAGTTCTATTTTTTAAATTTACATTTTATCAATACTAAGCTGCTCATCACATATTTAAAATAAAATCTACAATATCTTTTGAAACATTAGGATTAGAATAACTTTTTTGAGATATTTTAATTTCACTCAGTCTTTGTCCATTATTTGCAAGTAAATCACTTATAGTATACTTTATGCTTTTGTTGCCTGTACATACTACTCCAAGATTATACTTTTTGATAAATTCTGGATTTCCTTCTTCTTGACCTGGAAGTGCGCCTGTTATTACTAGAGGTACGTTACATGCAATAGCTTCCATCATGACATTAGGACTGCCTCTAGTAAATGCAATATCTGAAGATATCATTAGATCTTGTACATTTTCCGTAAATCCATAAATTTCAACCCTCCCCTTATACTTTTCTCCTAAGGTTTGTTCTAATCTATTCTTCAATTTTTTGTTTCGGCCTACAGCAATTTTTACAATACAATTGAAGTTATTAAGGAGAATTTCAGCTATCTTTCTCATGTTGCCTACACCTTCTCCCCCACTCATTATTAGGCATTTTAAAGGATTATACATATTATATTCCATATTAGATCTTATAACTTTATGAAATCTAGAACGTACTGGGAACCCTAAAGTTTTTACTTTTCCCTCAGAAATACCGTATTCTATGCACTTTTCTTTTGCTTCATAAGTTGGACTTATAATATAATCTGCTCTTTTATCTGCCCATAGTGGATATATACTTACAAGGTCTGCTATTAATGTAACAAATGGAATCTCAATATTATTTTTTTCTAATATATTAATAATGGATCCATTAAAATTTGGATGAACAGATAAAATTAAATCTGGTTTTATTTTCTTTAATAACTCCATAAAATTATGTTCTATTAATAATTCAACAGCTTCATTAACTAATGATACTTTAATCATTGACAATTCCCATATAAGTTCCCATAAATTTTTAGAAGTTCTGGTTATAGGTCCATAGGATTTGCCTATTTTTAGCAATGTGCTTCCACCAAGTGAGAATCCATCTACAACATTCACATTAATCTCCTTGTTTTCTCTAAAGTTTTCACATAGAGACTCTGTTATACTCTTATGTCCATGACCTGTAAAATCAGATGAAATGATGAGTATATTTTTAATCATAATATCAATCCTCTCATTATTCAGATTATTAAATATGATAAGTTATAATGACTAAGGCACAATCAAATCTGCCCGCTTACGAAGAATTAATTTAACTTTTCCAATATCCTGAACATTACTTTCAGCCATTTTTATATAGAATATTGCTGCTGGAATAAAAAAGATTTGAAATATAATAAGAGTAATTACATAATTACTAGGTTCTCCTGCGTATTTTGATACAATTGTAAGTAAATAACCAATCCCAACATTGCCTAAAGTTCTACCTAAGCTGCTTGCAACATTAGCTATACTAAAAGCTGTTCCCCTGTGTTCTGGAAGATTCACATCTGTTATTAATGCAAGCCAGTTGGGTGTGTTTGCAGACTGGGCTGCTGAAGCAAGAAATGATAATACAAAAATTAAAGTCATCCAAGGATTCATAACTATTTGTTTCAGTAAGCTTAATAAAATTGCTAAGGTACTCTCATCGTATATTTCTAAGTTTTTCATTGGAATTGCAAACATTGCAGAATAAAGCGGCATTGATATACACAAAAAAAATGAAGTTAGTATTGCTCTTCCCTTGTAAGTTTTCCTTTGAAACTTATCCCCTAGATAACCAAAAAATCCTGTTGTTAGTCCACCTAATTGAAATAAAGCATAAAGATATCCAGCAACAATAATTGCTGTCTTATTACTGTACCCTTGTTGTTGAACTTTGGAAATATACAATGTAGGAAGCCATATTAAGCTTCCTGTAGAAATATTTAAGAAAAATCCTTGTAAAAATAAAAATATATTGCTATTCTTTAAAATTATTTCTTTGAGCTGATTAATTTCTATTTTATAAATATAACTTCCCCCTTGTTTAACTAACCTTTCTAATTCAGGTTCTGATTCTCCTAGCCTTGGTTCTCTTATAAACAGATATAAGCTAATTAATAAAAAGCCTACTATGCTTACTATTTCAAAGGGCTTTCTCCAACCTGAAGATGTGCCAATTAATGATGCTATCAGCGCTCCTAAAATTCCTCCAAAACCTTGGGACATTCCCCAAAAGCTTAAAATCATTCCACGAAATTTGTATGGAATATAATCGCTCAAAGTACTAAATCCAATTGATGCTATACATCCTAAGCCTATTCCAGTTAAGACTTGAAAAATCAATAATTCAATATAATTACTGCTATAGGAAGTTAAAAGCACCGATAATGACCAAATAATAGTTCCTATAATAATAAGCTTTCTCCTATTAAGCCTGCCTGCAAGATATCCCCAATAAACTGATGATATTGACGTTACTAAAATATTAATAGCCGAAACAATTCCAAGTTCAAATAAGCTTATATTTAAATCACTTGCAATCGAGGAGAATAATGTTGGAAATAATCCTATAATTACATTATCAAAAGCTGCTAGAGCTACAAAAACAAATATAGTATAAATCATCTTCCAATTAAGATTATTCATAGCGTCCAATGCTCCCTTTAGTTTAGTATATATCTAAACATTATATAAAATTAAATCTTAAATGCTGCATTCTTTGAATCTAAGCTTAATAAATTTATATGGATTTTGTTTTATAAATATATTTCTTTCTATATAAATTAACATTCCATGTATCAAAATTAACATTTATAATACATTGCAATGCTAATTTGTTCTGAAGTCATATTCGTTCATATCTTAATAATATATATCTATATAATTCATATAATTTGAGGTACGCAAATTATATGTTATAGTGATTTACATTCTTATATCTTAAATATTGATACAACTTCTAAAAGCTTGTCTGTACATTCCTTGGTTTTAGCTGTTTGTTCTATTACCCCTTCTGTTAAATAGACTACATCATTTGACTTTGCTGCAATTGTAGTTGTTCCTGCTGCGCCTTCATTTGTTGCCTGTGAAACTTCATTTATTGCTGTAATAATATTTCCTGTCCCACTAATTAGTTCCTTGGATATCTCCCCAATACTATTAACCAACTCATTAAATACTACAGCATCATTTCTATATTGCTCTCCTGTATCAACCAATTTATCATAATCTTCAATTACTTGAGTTCCAATAAAGTTAATTACCTCATTTGATGTTTCCTTCAAATCATCTACAGCCCCAACTACTTCTTTGTTTATTTTTTGAATTTCTATTGCTGTTTCTTTTGAAGTTTCTGCAAGCTTTCTTATTTCATCTGCTACAACAGCAAATCCTCTGCCAGCTTCTCCCGCTCTTGCTGATTCTATTGCTGCATTAAGTGCAAGCAGATTAGTTTCTTCCGTTATTTCTAGTATTTTACCTGTTAATTCATTTATTTTATCTACAGCTTGAGCTTTATCCACTGCTGTTTTTAAACCATCTTGCATTTTTAATGCTACACCATTTGATACCTCTTTAGATTTAATTGCATCTGATTTTAAATTTATTGCTCTTTCTTTAATTTCTTTTGCTGCCATTTCACCAGCCATTATATTGGCTTCCATTGTATTTATTACAGTTTCCATGTTTGTTGATGATGCATTTACTTCTTCAGTTGAAGCTGCTGTTTCTTCCATGCTTGCAGATAATTGTTCTGTAGTGGCAGATACATCAGAAATCATTATATTTAAATCATCAATCTTTTCTTTAGTCACATTAACTGAACTCAAAACTATATTACATTCATTATTTATTTCAGTTATTATATTTTTATAAGATTTCTGCATTTCACTAACGGATTTGAACATCTTACCTATTTCATCTTCTCTCTCAAGATACTTATTATCAATTTCTATTGTAAGATCTCCACTAGCTAATAGTCTCATCTGCTTCTCTGCATATTTTATGCCCCTTGTCATTTTCTTAATTACAAGACCTATTACTAATATTACAATTATCAGTGATATTAATGCCGCTGCTAAGATAACATTAAATATCTTATTGTAACTTTCTAGTATCTTTTCATTAGGAATCTCACTGCATAAAATCCAATTTGTTTTGGTATTTTCTAAATTAACAGGATATGATACCATTAGAACCTCTTTATTATCTTTTACTGACTTTCCATAAGTATAAGACTCTTTTCCTTGTGAAGTTTCACTTATAATTTTACCTAAATCATCACCACTTTCTTTAGCATCCTGCATTTTCAAGCTTGGATCTTCCCCACTAGCTATGTAAATCCCCTTGTTCGATATTAATTCAACAGTTCCACCAAGTGTCTTTTTCTCTGACACCAATTCCTCTAATGTATCAAGTTTATAATCCAGTGATATTACACCTAAAAATTTTCCTGTATCATCTAATATCGGCATTGCTAAAGATACCATTGATACATCTTGTCCATTTACATTATAGACTGTCGGTTCTGTAATATAAGTTCCTTTTAATTCTTTTGGTTTATTATACCAGGTCATATCTGTTTGATCATCATAAGCTGGTAAAACTACTACTTGATTACCAGCTCTGCTTGCATATGGTATAAACATTCCATTCTCTGCAAATTCTTTTCTGCCTTTGTACTCTTCATCTTTTCCATCAAATGCATTTGCTTCAAAGGCAACAGTCACTCCAAATACTTCAGGATGTTCATTTAATATTCCCTTCTGCATTTCAATAACTAAATCTCTGTTTTGTAAGTTAAGATCTATTTGCTTGATTAAAGAATTTCTCAGATCTTTTCCTATAACTTCTAATCCTTCAAAATTAGATGTAATCTGCGTTGCATATGACGACGTTATTTCTTTTGCTAATGTTTCACTATCATTTATGCTTTTTGATTTTATTTGTATTAGTATACTTGAGAATACCCCTATGTAACACATAAATATTACTACCACTATAATGATGTTTATTTTGGTTCCAAAATTCATTTTTTTTATCATAGTCATATCCTCTCCCTTAGCGACATGTAAAGCTCTAAAATAAGTAGCTTCAGATATTAGTTATTTTTTTGTACTATTTAATCAAAATATATACTATTTTATAACTTAAAATCTATGCTTTAACTAAGATTTAATTGAATTTTAAGTGAATATTTACATTACTTAAATGTTCGTATAAATAAAAAATATATAGATTTTAAATAGACTTTACTGTTAAATCATTTAAAACCTATATATTTATTGTGCCTTATCCTTTAAATCTTTGATAATGTCGTAGTTCCTGAAATAATTAATATATCTTTTATATTTAATGGTACTGTCGAAAAAAATGAACTCATAATAGGAATATATAATATTCCCCCAAGCATTATTAAACATGCAATAGTTGAAATATTCATATATTTATTTTTCCTATTTTTATCATTTCTGCAATCGTATACAACAAATATCTGTGAAATGACCAAATTAGTAAAAGCTAATGTCCTCGCCTTTTGCAAACTGGCTCCAAACAATAACGCCCCTTTAAATACTCCAAATGTTGCTAAACCAACTATAGCTCCTGCCTTTAATATATTTCTCTTAGATTTTCTATCAATAATTTCATAGTCGTTTGATATTGGAGGATTTTCCATTATATACTTAGCTGGCTTTTCAAATGTCAATGCTGCTCCCAATATAGATTCAGATACAACATCTATCCATAATATTTGTAAGGATAAAAGTAGTGGTATACCACCAAGCACTGATGCAGATAATATAGCTATTATTTCCCCTAAACATCCTGTAAATAAATATCTCATTGAATTTCTTATATTCATATTTACTGTTCTGCCTTCTTCAATAGCTGCTACTATCGTTGAAAAATTATCGTCAGTAAGAATTATGTCTGCTGTATCTCTAGCAACATCACTTCCGTTTTTCCCCATAGCTATTCCTATATCTGCTTCTTTAATAGCTGGTGCGTCATTCACACCATCACCTGTCATTGCAACTACTTTTCCTGCTTTCTTAAAAGCTTTTACTATTTTATATTTCTGCTCAGGCGACGTTCTTGCAAAAACTTGTATTTTATTAATTATAGATGCTAATTCATCATCACTCATATCATTTAATTCAGTTCCTGACAACACTATCCCATCTGTTAAAAGTCCTATTTTTCTCCCTATAGCTGCGGCTGTATTTTTATTATCGCCTGTTATCATTACTACCTTTATACCTGCTCCTTCACACTTTCTTATACACTCTTTTACTTCTTCCCTTGGCGGATCTTCCATACCAACTAATCCCAAAAATACAAAATTATTATCTATGTTTTTACTGTCTTTTAATATTTTCTTATAAGCAAACGCTAAGACTCTCAGTGATTTTGATCCCATTTCATCTGCAATCTGCTGTAAATTTTCCTTATCATTGCTGGTAATCAATCTTTCACTGCCATTCTCATAAATTCTTGTACATTTATCTAATATTTTACTTACTGAACCTTTACAATAAGCTTCTCTTTCTTCTTTTTCTTCAACTAAAACCGTCATATACCTAGTTGAACTATCAAATGGAATTTCTTCTACTCTTTTATATTTATTAACTATCTCATCTAATGCCATATTATTTTTGGATGCGGCTATTAATAAAGCACCTTCTGTCGGGTCACCATGAACCTGCCACTTTCCATCACAGTTAGATATGTTAGAATTATTGCAGAGTATACCTGCAGTCATTATTTTATCTAAAGATTCTTTTTTATCTATTTCTCCAGACTTAAGTATTATCTCTCCTTTAGGCTTATATCCTGAACCTATGACCTCATATGTATTATTATCAACATGAATTTCTTTAACAGTCATTTCATTCATAGTAAGAGTTCCTGTTTTATCACAACATATTACATCTACAGCTCCCAAGCTCTCAACCGCCTGTAATTTTCTTACAATCGCATTCTTTGATGCCATCTTTTGAACCGAAACAGACATAGCCGCTGTTACTACTGCTGGCAAACTTTCAGGTATTGCTCCTATAGCAAAACTTACTCCAAAGATAAATACTTGTACTAACGATAATCCTCTAAACGCTCCAAAAGCGCTTACCCCCATACAAATTACAAACGCTAATTTAGTAATTTTGTTAGTAAATTTCTTTATTTTCTTCTCAATAGGAGCAGATTCATTTTTTATATTCTGAAGCATAAATGCAATTTTTCCTATTTCAGTATTTAATCCTGTAGCAACGACAACAGCTTTGCCTCGGCCAGATAGTATATTAGTACCCATGTAAATCATATTGTATCTATTAGCCAATTCTTCATCCTTATTACATATATCGCTGCTTTTACAAACTGCTGCACTCTCACCTGTAAGAACTGCTTCTGAAACTTTCAAGTCATAACATTCTATTATTCTAGCATCTGCTGGTACTTTTTCTCCTGCTTCAATAATAATTACATCTCCTGGAACAACATACTTTGCATCTATAATATACCTTTTTCCATTACGTATTACTGTTGCATTGCGCACCATCATTTCTTTAAGAGAATATAAAGATTTTTCCGCTTTATGCTGCTGTAATGTGCTTAGTATAGTCTCAATAGCTGTAAGTCCCAAAATAGCTACTGCATCTGCAATCTGACCTAATATAAATGATAATGTCCCTACACCAACTAGTAATTTAGTAGAGAATTCATTAATGTTTTCAAAAACTCTCCTAATTAGTGATTTCTTTTTTGCTTCTGATATAACATTTAATCCTATTTCTCTTATTTTACTATCTACTTGGGCTTTTAAAAGACCATTTGCAAAATTAGTGCCAAGCTCTTTTTCAATATCAGATAATTTGATTGCGTGATAATCATTACTGCTTGGTGATCTTGAAACTTTGTTAGGAGTTCCTTTTGCTTCATGTTTTTTTAGGTTTTTTTCTACATTTTCAAAATTTATAGCTTTTCTATGTTTTAAAGATGCTGCTTCTATATCTATAGGTTCATTGTTTTTTATTTTTGTACAAATTAACTTATATATTTGGTTTTTTACAAATTGCTCATTTATTAGTTTATCGTCATAAACAATTAATAAGCTTCCTGTAAATGCATTTGCCTTGCAATACTTAACTCCAATTATATTATTAGCTAATCTTTCTATATCCAAAGCTTTTTCTGCATTTCTATAAATATATTCTATATACACCCTTACTCTTTTATATAGTATTTCATTATTAATTATTTTATAAGCTAAAGACATCTTTTCCTCCTATTAGTTTATTTTTATTTCATGTTAATTATATGTTCATCATTTGTTGAAAGATAAATAAATTATTTCCAGCAAAAAAATATTTATTCATGAAAATCTTTGTATTCTTATAAATACCAATATTTACATGAGGAACTTAATATTAAATTAACTTTAAATTTAAATAAATTTTACATTGGTCGTTTATTATCTTATTTGTAATCAAAATTAAATAGAGGCAGGTGTTGGCTATGGTAGCTAAAGAAGAATATGTTATGGGTATGCATATGCATTTAGTCGAAGAAAAATGTATAGAAGTATTAGAGCAAGAACTTGATACATTTTTTGAAATACGTCTAAAATCTATTTATTTGATTTATGAGTCATATATAAGGGGTTATGTAAAAAATTTTAATGATGTTATTAAATGTCTTAATCTTTCTGAGCATGAGATAAAAGCTTTTATTGAAACTGTGATATATAAAATAAGTAAAATAATAAATTGTAGTTTTTATAAATGTGCTATATATTTTAATAAACACAATGAAAAGGCAAAATATATTCATTGCGTTAAAAATAATATTAACGAATTTAGAAAGACAGAAAATGTATTGAGCTTTTGCGAGTGGGTTTTAGATAAATCTTTATCAAAGATGTTTGCAGTATGCTGCCATGACAAAATAATTAACTATGCTTTTAATGGTTCTAATTTTCCAAAAAAAATTCTTGGCAGCATAAGTTTAAAAAATCAAAAACAAAAACATAGTGGTATTATATCTGAACAAATAAGAGGTTTTTTACTAAATCTAAAATATGATCTCCGAAATGATCTGCTTCAATCAATATTCTTTTTAATTAATTCAGAATACTAGCTTTAAAAAAATCTTTATAGAACTATATGGTAAAGGCATACTTAAACTTGTTACCTAAATACTACTCTGATTATTCCTAATATCAAACCAATAAAAAATCCACAAATAGCTCCATTTACTCTTATCCACTGCAAGTCATCTCCAACCTTATATTCTATTAATTCTATTAATGTCTTAGTGTCTATCTTTTCAATGTTCTCTTTTACAAGCTTTCCTATTTTCTCGTGATTATTATTAATATATTCTGATGCCTGACCCTGTATATACTCCTCTAATTTATCTATTAATTCAACATTTGATAAAGCTTTTTCTATTACCTTATCTATTGATGGCAGCATTATTTTTTCTATATAATTATCATCATTAATATATATTAAAATTCTACTTTTTAATCCATTTAAGCTTTCCACTATAAAATCTTTTAACTGAACATTATCAGGCACGCTGCTTTTAAACTCATCTATCTTTTGTATAATTATTTCATCGCTTCTAATACTTTTTATATTGTTCTCCATTAATTCAAGAATCATTTTTCTGTTTAAACTATCTGACTTCTTTAAGTCATTAAGCGCAGAAATAATTAAATTTTGAACTATGCTACCTATTTTATCCTTTCCTACAATATCTATTACTGTATTTAGCATGTATTGTTTTATCTTGCTTGATCCTAATTTTTTTACAGTACTAAATACTATATCCCCTGCTTCCTTTTTTATTTCCTCTTTCTGTACTAATTCCGTGCATTTTTTAATCAAAGCCTCTAGAATTTTTTCTTCATAATTATTCTGTAAAAATATTTTAACTCCTGTCTCCAGAAGTTTTCTAGAATCTAACTTATTTAGATAACCTCCTATTAAATCGAGTAAGTATAATGAAAGTTTATCTATAGAAATATAATCTATGGTGCTTTTTATAATGTAGTTAATCTTTGATTTTACTTCTTTAGAATACATATTATTTTTGCATATATTTAAAACCCTTCTTACAACATTCAACTCCTGAACCTTATTAATAATGCTGGCCTTATTCAATAAATTGTTCTCTACGATTGAAACCAAGGCTGTAGTTATTTTTTGACGATTCTTTGGCAGTAATGCAGTATGAGGAATTTGGATACCAAAAGGATAGCGAAAAAGTGCTGTTACTGCAAACCAATCTGCAATCCCACCTACTAGGCCTGCTTCAAATCCACTTCTAAGTATCATCATTATAATTATATTATCTGATGAAAATAGCGTAAGGAGAAAACCTGCAAACATAATAACTAATGATATTGAGGCCTTTTGATTAGTTTTTATTTTCATGTTATACCCTCCTCTTATTGTCAGTATGTAAAAATATTGCAAAATTTATACCATATATAAATTTTTTTAAATCCCCATTATATTTTTTTTATATATGGGTACAATAACTATTAAAATTTTACAAAAATAAATACTTTGGAGGTAATTTATATGGAAGAAATAGAAGAATTAAACCAAGAGATCAATGGACTTAAAGGAAAATACGATTCATTGCTTCAAAAATTGGATAGCATAGAAAAGGAAAATGCTCAAAAAGAAAATAATATTAAGCAAATGGAAAATAATTTTACAGTTATAAACAATAACCTAAAGGAACTTATGGAAAAAATCGATTCTGTGATTGAAGAAAAAGAAACAACTAAAATGTTCAGTAATACCAGAAAAAATAATTTTTCTTTTATGAACATGGTTGCCTCTCCAATGAGAAAAGCTACTGTTGGTACTATGCGCGCAGTTTTCTCCATGACTGATTACGCTTCAGAAAAGGTTGCTCATGCACGTGAGGGCTTAGAGGATATAGTTGCAGAAGCTCAATATGAAAATAAAAAAAGAAGATCAACCATGATGACTAATGCTGAAGGTTAAAACCAAATATGAATATAAAAAAGTTATCGTCAATTCCAGGAAGAATACGTTTATATATAGAGGGGCTTAAAGGAAATTCAAGTGCAGTTATAAATATAAAAAATCTTCTAAAATCAATTCCTAGTATAGATTCAATTCATATTAATATAAAAACCGGAAATATATTGTTAACTTATGATTCATATTGTATTGATGAAGATTTGATATGCAATGTCATATCTTCATCACATATTAAAATAAATAATTTAAATAATATAACTTATACTGAAAATAAATTAAATATTTTTTCCAAGGAATTATTTTCAGGTACAAAATCTCTATCTCACAGGCTTTTAGCCATATCAATATCTGCAGCTTCTTTTTTACTTTTTACGGCTGAACCTATTTATACTCTTTGTTCTCTTATTTTTGGGATTCCTGCAATATTATATATTAATTCATATGTTTCACTTAAGTACATATTAGAAAATGCTGCTTTAAATGATATTCATATTAAAGAAGCTAATTCTATAGAGCGTATTAGAAACATCAATTATATTTTAATACATCCCCAAATAGTATTTAATGATTGTTACTTAAAAAATCCAAAATTAATGGACCATCCTGAAATAGAAGGTTTTATATATACAAAAAAAGTAACTGATCCAATTAACATAGAAGCTAGAAATTTAATAAAAAAACTGAGATATATTGGAATTAATAATATAGCTATTCTTGAAGACAATGTAACTAAGAGATTAATATTATATGCAAATAAAACACTTGGACTTTATAATATTAAAGAAGATGCTAAGCACAATAATTTAATAATTACTCAAGAAAACGTTTTCTCAAACATTAATGATATAGATAGAAGCCTTATATTAGGTATACTTCATGGCCTCAAATCTTCCAATAAAGATATTAACATAACTTGCCACGAATTATCTAAGATTCCATGGATAATTCAAGACTGTAGAATCAGCCAAGAATACTTAGTAAGATCTCAAGCTGCTGCTATAAGCATAAATATATTGGGCATCTTTTTTGCTTTAATCAAACATATAAATTTAAGTGGAACTATTCTCTTATATTTTCTAAATACATTTGGAAATTTATTTTATATTAGACATAAAACATTAATGCACACAAAAAAACAATATTAAGGAGTTACTATTTATGGAAAGCAAAAAAACTTTAGAAACAATTGAAATGGATTTATCATCTATAGAAAAAAGAGTCAACGAAATTATAACACTCAGCTTAAAAGCAATAAAGGAAGATCCGTCACTTGAAAAGGAAATACTAAATGCTTTTATGACTACATCTTCGAGAATAAGTAATTACTTTTTTAGGGAAACAGAAAATACTAATACTGAACATGTAGGCAAAGCTATAGTGAAATATGCAATGTTTAAAAAATTTTAATAACACTCTATTGTATAAATTGTATTTCAACGGACATAATTAGAAAAAGCATTATGTAATAGCTGGAGGTATTTAAATGATATTAAATAATAAGAAATTGCTTTTGGGATTTACTTTAGGCTTTTTAGGTAATTCCTTATATAGTTCAATAAAAAAAAATACATTGAATTATTCTTCAAATAATAATAGCTTTTCTAGAAATACTATAAAAGATGATGATATAATTAATAGTTTTAAAGACCTAAAGGAACAAGCAGTTCTACTTGAAAGCAGATTAAATGAATTAAAAAAATGATATTCATTTAATTCTAATATTGATGAGGTGATTTATTTTGGAATGCTTAAGTGCTTTACCAGGAAGAGTACGATTTAAGTCGTTAAATATATATTATAATACAGAGCTTTCAGAACACATAGAAAAATACATATTGAGCCTATATGGGGTGAAATCTACTAAAATCACCAAACGTACTGGCTCAATTCTAATTATGTATGATATTAAAAAAACAAACTTACATATACTTAAAGAAGATGTAGAAAATGCTCTCTCTGCGAGCATTACTACAGATAATACCAAATTAAATAATTTCCAAGAATATTTTCATGCAATAGACAATAAAAAAAGATCAAAAAGAAAATTTTTATTTTGGAGCTTATTTTATATTTTTCTTAAAATAAAAAACTCTACTTATGGTAAGTTTCCAATAAGCAGAAATTTAACTGTACTCAAGGTTGCGTCTTTAGTGACCATTGTTAGTGGATATCCATTAATTAAAAAGCTATATAAAAAATTTGCAAAACCGCTGCCAACAAATGAAGATATTTTACTGGAGCTTACTGCTTTATCTTTTACTATTATGAGAGAAAGCTCTAAAGGTATTTTAGTTCTTATGCTGAAAGCCTTAAATGACTACATTAAATTTTCTGCCGAAGTTGAAAGTAGAAAAGCACTAATAGATTCATGTAATATTAATTATAAAATGGCTTGGATTAAATCTCTTAATGGAGATAAAATTTTAGTTTCAATAGATACCTTGAAAATTGGAGATTTTATTTATGGTAATACTGGTGAAGTCATACCTGTCGAAGGTATTATTGAAGATGGAAATGCAGTCATAAATACTTTATATCACTCAGGTCAGCCTATAATTTCACGTATAAGTAAAGGAGCTAAAATTCATGAGGGAACTGCAATAATTTCTGGTGAACTAACAATTAGAATTCTTAGATTACCAAACTTCACAGAAAAACAAGATATTTCACCGGAAAAATTTTATCTTAACAATAGAATTAAAAAATTTCAAGGCAAAATTACTAATTTTGCAATATGGGCTGCTGGTTTGAGTTATATATTTACCCATAATATTTTAAATGCATTCTCTGTATTTTTAGTATTAAGCCCTAAAGCCACATCAGTAGCTTTAAATTCTGGAATTAAGAACTACATCTCATTGCTAAACAAGAATGATATTTATTTAAGAAATCCAAATGTATTCCAAAACATATTGAATATAGATAAAGTTATCTTCGATAAAACAGGAACTTTAACCTATGGAAAAATGAATATTATATCAATTATATCATTTGATAATAAATATTCTAAAGAAGAACTTCTTAAGATATGCACTGCATGTGAATATGAGCATTTTCATCCAATCTCTATAACATTACAAGATGCTTGCAGTGATTTTGAAATTAGTAAGCTTAATAATTCTGTACTTTTACCATCTGAAGGAATAAAAGCAAATTATGATAATAAAGAAATACTAATTGGTAATATGAAACTAATGGTGGATAATCAAATAGATATATCACAAGGCATAAAAAATTACATGGAATATCAAGAAAAATCTCTTACCCCTATTTTTATAACTATAAACACAACTCTTACAGGCATGCTCATTCTTGATGATATTATAAAAAAAGATTCTAGAGAGCTCATTAACAGACTACGATACGATGGAATAGATAATATCGCTATACTAACTGGAGACTCCTATTCAAAAGCACAAAAAGTAGGTCTTGAACTTGGAATATCACAAATATATGCCGATATGAATTACTGTGAAAAGGCTAATATAGTTAAAAATGAAAGTGCTGAAAATACTGTTATAATGATTGGTGATGGAATTAATGATGCATTGGCTATGAAAGCTGCAGACGTTAGCGTAAGTTTTGCAAACAGCTCCTACGATATGATAAAACTTCACTCAGACTGCCTAATATATGATGATAATTTGACAAAACTTGCTGATTTAATATTTCTATCCAAAGCATCCTATATAGCTATTAATCGTACTATACTTTTCTCAAACATATATAATATTACTCTTGGTTTTATTGCTTTTGCAGGTGGTTTAGATATATTTACCGCAAAATCCCTCAATACTTTAAATTCACTATTAGTATTACTTCTTAATCAAAGAATTTATTATATAAACCGCTAAAAAATTCAATATACATAAAATAAAGACTGTAATAAGATTTTATTTTCATTCTTATTACAGTCTATTGATTTATATATATGTTGCAATTATTTTTTCTATAAAAACTTTGATCTATAATTTATTAATTATACTAGCATTATAGGCTGCACCAAATCCATTATCTATATTTACTACGCTTACTCCACTAGCACAGCTATTTAACATTGATAATAATGCTGAAATTCCACCAAGATTTGCTCCATAACCAACACTTGTTGGAACTGCTATTATAGGTTTGTCCACAAGACCACCTACAACACTTGCCAAAGCTCCTTCCATCCCGGCAATTACTATAACAACTTTTGCCCCTCTGATAACATCTAATCTTGAAAAGAGCCTGTGTATACCTGCAACACCTACATCTGTTATTTTAATTGCTTTATTTCCAAATATTTTAGCAGTTTCATATGCTTCTTCTACTACTGGTAAATCAGAAGTTCCAGCTGCAACTATAGCTATATAACTTTCTGTAAGAGGCTGTTTCTTTTTATTTATTGTTATTGTTCGTCCAAGCTTATTATATTCTGCATCCTCACATATTTCCTTTACTGCATAAAACATTTCCTCAGTAGCCCTTGTACCTAATATGTTATTATTTTTTGTAAGCATGAATTTAACAATTTCTTTAACTTGTTCCACAGTTTTTCCTGCACAATATATAACTTCTGGATAGCCAACTCTTATTTCTCTATGATTATCTATTTTAGCAAATCCCAAATCTTTAAAAGGTAAATCTTCTAACTGCTCAAGAGCTTTGTCTATGTTGACTTTATTATTTTTAACACCTTCTAATAGATCTCTGATTTCTTCTTTATCCATTAAGCCTCTTTCCTCCTTAATTTTCTATTACATTTTAATAGTTTATTACTGCCTTTAATCAACATACTATCTTTAATTATTAGAAATTTTATTTATGGTTTCGTTAAAACTTCCTACTCTATAGCCTTGAAGATCTAAAGAGACATATTTAAATCCGCACTCTTTTATATTCTTTGCAATATTATCTAAAAGCTCTTCATCAAATAATTTACTTCTATCAGATCTAGCCACTTCAATTCTTGCTAAATCCCCGTGACATCTGACTCTAATAGCTCTAAAACCTATGCTCATCATATATTTTTCTGCATTTTCAATTTTCTCAAAATCTTCTTCTCTTAATTCATTTCCATAAGGTATCCTTGTTAAAAGACATGCATATGGTGGCTTGTCCCAAGTATTAAGTCCTAGTTCTTTTGAAAAAGCTCTTATTTCTGCTTTTGTTAATTTACATTCTAAAAGAGGACTTTTCACGTCTAATTCCTTTAAAGCTTTAAGTCCTGGTCTATAATCACTTATATCGTCAAAATTTGTTCCATCAATTACACAGTCATAACCTTGCTTTTTAGCTACATCTAATATCATATTAAATACTGCTGTCTTACAAAGATAACATCTATCTTCTGGATTAAACCTAATCGAATCAATAATTGGAGCCTTTATAATCTCATGCTGTACTCCAAGTTCCTTAACTAATTCCTCTGCTTCTGCTATTTCCCACTTTGGAATATACGGAGAAAGAATTGTTACCGCTTTTACTTTATCTCCAAGTGCTTCTTTAGCTGCTTTAAGTAAGAAAGTACTATCTACTCCTCCTGAAAATGCTAAAACCACTTTTCCCAGACTTTGTAAATACTTTTTTAATTCGCTATACTTTTCATTGTTTATCATTTATTTTACACCTCTCGCCCATAAATTTAATTTAAATCTTGTTTATCCGATAAGCTAATCCGTAACCCTTAAACTTCTTTAAGTATCTGCTAACAGCTGAATGCTCCTGGACATTGTGCCCCTTGAGGGTATAAGTTCAACTAAAATTCAGATGAGTATCAAACCTCGTCTGAATCAAGTTTCACTTGATATACTGCTTTATATACCTTATCAATAGATACATTTTTTTCTTTAGCTATATTCTTGCATTCCTCATATTCCGGTTTATACTTCACTAATTTTCCTTTATAATAAGACTTTTTAATTGTAATATCTCCATACTCAGTTTTTACTTTTGAAAATTCTCGCTCTAGCATTATCTTTTCAACCTGATATTTTCTTATACCTATTGAAGTTGTTTCTTCAAAAATAATGTCTAACACAGCTTTTTCACTCTGTTCATCAACTAATACGCTTAATTTTACTCCTGGTCTTCCCTTTTTCATAGATATAGATGTTTTAAATACATCTAAGGCTCCTGCTTCAAAAAGCTTTTCTTCTATGTATCCATAAATCTCTGGATTCATATCATCTATGTTAGTTTCCAAGATATATTGCTTTTCTACTTTCTCAAGACTTTCCGCATCTCCTAGATATACTCTTAAAACATTTGGAATTTCTAAATCTCTATGTCCTATTCCATAGGCAATCTTTGTAATTGAGAAATCAACTTTTGGAGTAAATTCCTGGGCATTTGCTGAAAGTATTGCTGCCCCAGTAGGAGTAGTTGTTTCAAATTGCACTATTCCAGTATTTATAGGAATATTTTTCAATATTTCTGTTGTTGCAGGGGCTGGCACTGGCATAAGACCATGAGCACATTTAACGAAACCACCTCCAACTTGAACTGGAGATGCAATAATTTTATCAACATTTAAATAATCTAAACAAATAGCTGCACCCACCATATCTACAATTGAGTCAATAGCTCCTACTTCATGAAAATGCACTTCATATAAAGCTTTTCCGTGAACTTTAGCTTCTGCCTCTGCAACCTTCATAAACATTTCTAAACTAAGTTCCTTAACTCTATTACTTAAATTACTTGAATTTATTATTCCTTCTATGTCCTTTAAGTTTCTATGGTGATGCTCGTGATTATGAGCATGCTCCTCATGATTATGCGTATGTCCATGACTATGATCATGTTCGTGAGCATGATTGCTATCATCATGATGGTGGTCATCTTCATTGTGATGATAATGCTCATGCGAATGTTCATGTAAAGCTTGCTCTGAAACATGTGCTTCATCTTTAAGTTCATCTTCTAATATGACATCCACTCTAGTTCCTGTTATTCCAAGTTTTACAGCTTTTTCTACTCTTATTTCATATTCAGAATTTAAATTAAGTTTTGAAAGTTCCTTAACTAAATATTCCTTAGGTACACCTAAATCTATTAATGCCGCTAAATTCATATCACCACTTATGCCACAAAAACAATCGTAATATAAAATCTTCATGTTTATCACTCCTTATCGTTGTTTAAGCTTATTTGGTTCATTTCTATCCTATTAATTTATATTATGAACATTTACATTATCAAAAATTTATTCTATTTTTCTATGCAAATAAAATATTCTCTAATTAAGTATTATTATACTAAAAATCATATATATTTTCAGGGCTTTGATCCGCTGCTTAAAATTCTTCAACTATATTTCTTAAGCCTATCCCCTAAAATATATATGATTTTATTAATTGGTGTTTTTAAATATCTTTTATATACTGTTTATGCAAATAATGCTTTAACATTTTTAAGTTCTTGACGAATCTTAATTGCTTGTGGACAATGACTTTCACATTTACCACACTCTACACACTTATCAGCTCTTTCTCCCTCAGCTAATCCACCAAATCCGCTATATCTAGCTTTCAATTCTTTTTCTGTAGCTGGAGTTACAAATATATTATATTCATTATAACACGAAAAATTCTTAGGGATATTTACACCAGCAGGACAAGGCATGCAGTATTCACAAGCTGTACAATTAACTTTTATTCTTTCTTTAAATGCATTCTTAACATTATCCATTATTTCTAACTCTTTTTCAGTTAATGAATTAGGCAATGCTTCACCTGCAACTCTTAAATTTTCTGTTACGTTATCCATAACATTCATACCACTTAAAACTACAGATACTTCTGGGTGGTTCCATACCCATCTTAATGCCCATTCTGCTGGAGATCTCTTAATTTCTGCTTTTTCAAAAGTATTCACAACTACTTCTGGTAGATTTCTTACTATTTTGCCTCCTCTAAGAGGCTCCATGATAACAACTCCTAACCCTTTATCTGCAGCATATTGTAATCCCTCTGTTCCAGCTTGAAATTCTTCATCGAGATAATTATATTGAATTTGGCAGAATGACCAATCATAATAATCCACTATATCTTTAAATACATCTAATTTATCATGGAAAGAAAAGCCTGCATATCTTATTCTTCCATCTTTAATTGCTGAATCTAAAAACTCATCTATTCCTAACTTTTTCAAGTTTTCCCAAACACCTGCATTTAATGCATGCACTAAATAAAAATCTATTTTATCTGTTTGGAGACGTTCTAATTGTTCATTTAGATATTTGTCCATATCTTCTCTAGTCTTAATTAACCAACTAGGAAGCTTTGTTGCTAGGTTAACTTTTTCTCTATATCCATCCTTTAGCGCTTTTCCTACAAATGGTTCACTTTGTCCTCCATTACCCATACCTGTACCATGATATGGATATGCAGTATCTACATAGTTAACTCCTTCGTCAATAGCATGACGAATCATTTTTATGGCTTTCTCTTCATCAATTTTGGTAGTATCACCATCAATAATAGGTAATCTCATACATCCAAAGCCTAGAGCTGAAACCTTTTCATTTGTTTTACCCAATGTTCTGTATAACATACAAACCCCTCCAAAATAAATTAATATAATTAAACAAACAAGACATTGTTAATGAGTGGTAAAATCATTTTGGTTATTCCAACTCTTTCACTAAATCTCATTTATTATTTTTATTATGTTATATTTTCAAATTCATTCTATCACTTAAAGTCAACTCAAAGTCAAGTATTTTTTAAATCTTGCGTTGTAAAATGAAAATGTAACTTCTTGATTGCAATAGCAAAGTCTTGCTTAATGACTTTAGTCTTGAGTTAGTTAAACTTAAATTTTATTAGCATTTTTATTACTATTGCATATTAAATAATTACCCAAAGAAAACTTACAATAATTATTGTTAAATGGGATTATGTTTAAGTTTTTCTCTTTTTAGTTTTATCAGAAACATAATCCCATTATTTTATTAATTTTTTAATACTTATACGTCTGTAAAATGCATAAAATATTATGCTTCAAATCCCTCAGCTACATCCTTTAAAGATTTTGTAATCTCAATATGTTGTGGGCAATGTCTTTCACATTGCTTACATCCTATACAATCAGAAGCTTTTCCATGCTCTAGAGTTAAATTATTATAGTAAACTTGCGAAATTCCAGGACCAAATTGTTTTTTATTATTATATAGAGAGAAGTATTTTGGTATTGGAATATTCTTTGGACATCCATCTACACAATACTGACATGCAGTACATGGAACTGCAATACTGCTGTTAATAATATCTGTAGCCTTTTTTATAATCTCTTTTTCTTCATCATTTAAAGGTACAAAATCTTTCATGTAATCTGTATTATCAAGAAGTTGCTCCATATTTGACATTCCACTTAGTACCATCATTATTCCTTCATGGCTTGCTACAAATCTTATTGCCCATGATGGTACGGACATGTCTGCATGATATTCCTTGAATAACTTTTCTGCTTCCTCTGGTACCTTTGCAAGAGTTCCTCCTTTAATTGGTTCCATAACAACAACTTGTTTATTATGCTTTCTTGCGACTTCATAACATTTTCTAGATTGTATACTTTCATTATCCCAATCGATATAGTTAATTTGTAATTGAACAAAATCTACTTCTGGATGTGCAGTTAATATTTCATCTAGTAAATTTGCATTATCATGAAAGGAGAATCCCATATTTTTCACTTTTCCTTCTTCTTTCTTCTTTTGAACAAATGCAAAACTATCAAATTTTTGAGCTGTTTTATAATTTGCCAAACCTAAGTTATGAAGAAGATAATAATCAAAATAATCAACTCCGCACTTTTCTAACTGCTCGTCAAAAATTCTTTCTTGATCTCCTTCTTTTTTCAAGAACATAGTTGGAAGCTTTGATGCTACGGTGAAGCTGTCTCTTTTATGACGTTTTACTAAAGCTTCTCTTAAAGCTATCTCACTTTTAAATGCATGATACATATAAGCTGTATCAAAATAAGTAAAGCCTCTTTCTAAAAAGGTATCTACCATTTTATTTAGTGTTTCAAAATCAATGCTCTCTTGATTTTCTTGATCTTTTAATGGTAAACGCATGAAGCCAAATCCCAATTTCTTCTTTTCCATCTTTGTGTTCCTCCTTGATTTTTGCATTTTTTAAATAATTTCATGAATGCAGACAAATATCTTAGATATTTCTTTTATATTATTTTCTATATTCTAAAAATAATTATTCTTCATTCACTTATTTACTTATGCTAATTCTGTAAATTTTTACTCATAGGAAGTTTTATAAGGCACATGAAAATAAATAAGAATGCAATTTTAAATGCTTAACTTCTTCTTTAATTGTTGTACTTTACTTCCTTAAGATTCAGTCTAACACTTAGAGTTCACTCAAAGTCAAGTACTTTGAGTAAAACTATTGCTAAAATGAAAAAGTAACTTCTTGATTGCAATACTAAATTCTTGATTAATGACT